>JAJPYK010000300.1 GCA_021205005.1 Paraprevotella sp.
TCCATACGCAAGGAGCTTCAAGGCCCTCGGCCACCCCTTGAACCGTACGGACGGGCTGGCGGCCCTACGGGTATGGCCGCCTGCAAAATAAAGCCTCCGCAGACTTGCAGAATTAAAGGAAAAAGTATAATTTTGCAGAAACATAAAATAAAGATGATAAAGAATAACCTTTAAATAAAAACTAAGATGATGACTATTGACAATTACAATTTTGCCGGTAAAAAGGCAATCGTACGTGTGGACTTCAATGTCCCCTTGGATGAAAACGGTAAAATCACGGACGACACCCGTATCCGCGGTGCGCTGCCCACGCTGAAAAAGATCCTGGCAGACGGCGGAGCGCTGATCATCATGTCACACATGGGTAAACCCAAAGGTAAAGTAAACCCCAAGTTCTCTCTGAAACAGATCGTAGACGCCGTATCCGAGAAACTGGGCGTGGCCGTGAAGTTCGCTCCCGATTGCGCTAAGGCTGCCGACGCGGCTGCAGCTCTGAAACCGGGCGAAGCTTTGTTGCTGGAAAACCTGCGTTTCTATCCTGAGGAAGAAGGCAAGCCCGTAGGCATCGACAAAGAAGATCCGGGTTACAAAGACGCCGCAGCAGCCATGAAGGCTTCTCAGAAAGAATTTGCCAAGACACTGGCTTCTTATGCCGACTACTACGTAAACGACGCATTCGGTACGGCTCACCGCAGACATGCTTCTACGGCCGTCATCGCAGACTACTTCGATGCCGACTACAAGATGCTCGGTTATCTGATGGAGAAAGAAGTGAAAGCCGTTGACAACGTGTTGAGCAACATCAAACACCCCTTCACTGCCATCATGGGCGGGTCAAAGGTTTCCACCAAGATAGGTATCATCGAGAACCTGATGGACAAGGTCGACAACTTGATCCTGTGCGGCGGTATGACTTATACGTTTGCTAAGGCTCAAGGCGGCAAGATCGGCAAATCCATCTGCGAAGACGACAAACAGCAATTGGCGCTCGACATCATCGCCAAAGCCAAAGCCAAAGGCGTAAATCTGGTACTGGGTACGGACTGTGTGGCTGCCGACGCTTTCGCCAACGATGCCCACACGCAAGTGGTTCCGGCCAATAACATCCCCGACGGTTGGGAAGGTCTGGATGCAGGTCCCGAAACGCAGAAAGCTTTTGCCGATGCCATCAAGGGCGCCAAGACCATCCTGTGGAACGGTCCTGCCGGCGTATTCGAATTCGATAACTTCACAGCTGGTTCGCGTGCCATCGCCGAGGCTATTGCGGAAGCCACCAAGAACGGTGCGTTCTCACTCATCGGCGGCGGCGATTCCGTAGCATGTATCAACAAGTTTGGCATGGCCGATCAAGTTTCTTACATCTCCACCGGCGGCGGAGCTCTGCTCGAAGCCATCGAAGGCAAAGTACTTCCGGGTATTGCTGCCATCAAAGGTTAATTCGTTTAAGCGGATATTTTGAAATAGTAAGGGCGACTTGTATTCACACGGGTTGCCCTTCTTTATTCCAAGTTTCATGAAGAAGATATTCCCGTCTTTCCTCCTTTTCCTCGTCCTATGTGGCTGCGGTTCCTCTTCCGACAGTCGGAATGACAAGCCGAAAACCACGGAGCAACGCGATTCCACGGCGCTCCAAGTGGCCCTGATGCCCACGCTGGACTGTCTGCCGTTCTATTACGCTGACCGATGCGGCTTGTTTCAGGGACAAGGCGTGAAGGTGCAACTGCAAACGTTCAATGCGCAAATGGATTGCGACACGGCATTCACCCGCCGCCACGTCGATGTGTCCTACACCGACCTGATAAGGGCCGCACTGTTGCAAAGCAACTGTACGGGGCTGTATGTAATCATGCAGATCGACGGCTATCACGAACTGATCACGGCCAAAAGCAAACGTATCCGCAACACCCGCAACCTGAAAGAGCGGATGGTGGCGATAGCCCGCCATTCGGTGACCGACCTTTTATTGGATACGGTCATAGGACAGGCTAAACTGGATCCTTCCACGGTATACCATCCGCAAATCAACGACATCGTACTTCGCTACGACATGCTCAGCAACGCCACGATAGATGCCGCGTTCCTGCCCGAACCTTACGCAACGCAAGCCCGATTGAGCGGCAATCCGAGCATCTATGACAGCCGTCAACAGAAGATCCGTTTGATGGCCTTTATGGCTTCGGCCGATGCGTTGAAGAACAAGAAGAAAGCGGAACAGATCCGATTGCTGATCAAGGCCTATGACAAGGCCGTAGAACAAATCAACCGCAAAGCAGAGACCGACAGCATCCGCAGCATCCTGCTCCGTTATCCCGTAAAACCGGAAACGGCTGATACGCTGAAATTACCGACCTATCCGAAAGCCCGAAAAGCGGACCCTTCAGACGTGAAAACGGCTCTGCATTTCCTGACCTATCGCAAACTGATTTCTTCAAAATATAAAGGCGACACGCTCGTCGACACACAATTCATTCAATAATATATGGACCGGAAAAGCTTTGAACTCTTTCGTGACGATGCGACCGAAGCACTTGTCCGTCATCATCTGCTGGACGCGCTGGCTTACATACGTGGCATCGTGACTCATATCGACAGCCTGGAACTGAACGATGAACTCTCGTCACTCAGCCAAGATTATGGCATGATGCTGGCTTTTATGCGCCAGGGAGGCGAAGACCCCCAGCGTGCCTACATCCATCGCAACCTGATCAACCGTTCGTTTGCCTTGCTGGACAAAGCCTCCAGACTGTATCACATGCAGAATGAAAAGGATCTCTATGCCGACACGTGCAATCGTTGCTATGCCGCGAACAGCGAACCGTTCGACATCTTAGCCGAACGCACGGACCTGCAAAGAGAACAAGGGGAGGAAGAATGGCGCACCGAACCGTCTGCCGAAGCTGCCCACGAGGCCCGGAAAACTCTTATCGCGGCGTACGACAAACTGTTTGAATACATCTGGACAGCTCCGCTCTATCACGCGGTCGACGCTGAAAAATTGAAAACCTTCCTGGAAAGGCAACCGATCGACGGGCAGGCGCAGCTCGTCAGTGCCCTCATGCTCAATGTCCAGAGGTATTTCGACCCGCAGAAATTCCGCCTCTTGCTCTACTTCTGTCGTACGGAACACACCGAAGTACGAGTACGCGCACTCACGGCCGTAGTATGGACTTACATGCAATACGAGACACGCCTGACCGAATGGCCGGACCTGTGCGAAGGGCTGACCTTACTTACTCAGGACACCCGCCTGCAAGGTGAACTCATCCTGTTGCAGCGTCAACTGTTACTCAGCTTGGAAACCGCCAAAGCCGAACAGAAATTGCAAAACGAAATCTTTCCGGACCTGATCAAGAACCGAAACTATCAACGCAACAAGATGGGGCTGGAACCGATGGAAGAAGACCTGAACAAAGCCTTGCAAGGAGAACCTAATGCCGAATGGGAGCAAATGTCGGGAAACAAACAACTGGCCGACAACATGAAAAAGATTATGGAAATGGGCAAAGAAGGCATTGATATCAATGTGGGAACGTTCTCAGCTCTCAAGGGGTTCTCTTTCTTCCAGCATATCGCCCACTGGTTTATGCCTTTCAGCAAGCAGAATCCGGATGTGGCCGGTATCTTTCCTCAAGAAACCGGCAACAATCCCATACAAATGCTCATGGAGGCGGGAAAGTTCTGCGATTCGGACAAATATTCACTTTGCATGATGCTTAATCAGATCGCGCCTTCGCAAAGGGAGATGATATTGACGCAGATCGGCTCACAAACCGACGGCGAAGGGAATCTCAAAGACATGGAAAAGGAAAACAGAAGTACGGATTACGCTTACCGCAGTTACCTGCAAGATCTCTACCGTTTCTACAAACTGTTTCCGCGCCGGGCGCAGTTCAACGATCCGTTCAAACGCAACCAGTTGTTTACCCATTACGCATTACTGGAAAAGATGATGAAAAGTCCGTCATATTTAACCGAAATGGGATCGTTTCTCATCCGTCGAGAATACTATCAAGATGCCATAATTTACATGGAAGAGGCGCTGAAAGAAGAAACGGCCAACGCGGAAATGTTGCAAAAGGTGGCGTTCTGCTACCAGCACATGGGCAATCCAAGCAAAGCCATATACTACTATCAACAGGCCGATCTGCTGAACCCGAACAACGAATGGATATTGAAACAAATGTATATATGCTATTCTGCTTTGGGACATTACGACCAGGAGCTCACATGCCTGAAAAGACTTGAAGAAATGAATTCCGGAGATTCCCGCCTGATTTCGGAGATCGGATTATGCCTGATGCAGCTCGGCAGATATGAGGAAGCCGCTCAACGTTTCTACGAACTGGAATATAAAGGAGAGAAAGTCTTGCCGTCGTGGAGAGCCATTGCCTGGTGCAGCTTCAAGATTGGAAGGCTTGAACAGGCCGACAAGTATTACCATAAGATTCTGCAACAAGACAAAGCGTCGTGGGAAGACTATCTCAATGCCGGACATACGGCCTGGTGTCTGCACCAAGTGCCGCAGGCCATCGAGTATTACCGGCAATATGTGAACCTTTACGACAGCAGGAAGAAAGAAAACGACGCCTTGCTGCATCCTTTCGATGAGGACCGCGATGAATTGGTACGCCACGGCATCGACATGCTGGACATCCGTCTGATGCGCGACATCCTGCAACCTGAACAGGCCAATTGAGACGCCACCCGATCAGATCAAGGGTATGAGCAAATGATAAAACCACCCCATAAAGCGGCGTCCGAAAGAACGTCGCTTTTTCCAATTCTGAGGTGTCAACAGCGTGGAACTGCCTTTGTCTTTCTCAAAGATGGATTGCAATTCGTGAGTTGTGACCGGATCCATGATGAATGCGTTGACTTCATAATCATATTTCAAGCTGCGACTGTTCAGATTGGCCGACCCTACGGTACAGAACGAACTGTCGACCATCATCACCTTGGAGTGATGAAATCCCTTTTCATAATAATAAATGTCAGCTCCCCGTTTCATCAAACGCTTCGCATTGTAGGCCGATACGTCGGGCGTCACCGGCACATCGCATTTCGTCGAGAGCATGATCTCCAGTTTCACGCCGCGTTTCAAGGCGCGATACAGAGCCTTCCGCACGCTCGGCACTAAAGTGAAATAGGGATTCACGATCTGAATCTGATGTCGGGCGCGGTCTATGGCGTCGATGTAAGCTTTACGAATGACCTTCGGACTCGTATGCGGCTCACGATCGGCCACTCCCAACAAGACCCCCAGACTGTCCCTCACAGAATCTTCTTTCAGGCCTTGAAAGGTAGCGCGGAGCGTCAAGCTGTCCGGCAAATACTCCAGACTGTCTATCTTATTGTCAGTGCAACGCTCCCACATGCGGCAAAAAATATCGCGGTAAATCTTCACCGCGTCCCCTTCGAGCCTCATGTGCATATCACGCCATTCGCCGAACTCCGGACGGCCATGAATATAATAGTCGGCCACATTCATGCCTCCCGTATAAACGATCTTGTCGTCTATCACCACAATCTTACGATGGTCGCGATGGAAAGCATGGTTCAACCACGGAAACACGATGGGATCGAACACCTCGACAGCGATGCGGTCGCTCTGCAAATGGCGCAGGTAGCGTTTGCGCAGAGGACGGTCGTTGCTGGTATTGCCGAAGTCATCGTAAATCACCCGCACTTTAATTCCCTCGCGCGACTTGATCGTCAACAGACGAAACAAGGCCCTACCGATGGAGTCATTGCGGAAGTTGAAATATTCCAAATAAACATACTGCTTCGCCTGAGCGATGGCCTTGAACATGTCATCGAACTTTTCTTTTCCGCTCGGAAGCAAAGTCACATGATTGTGCGGCGTAAAAACAACCCCCTCTGCGGTCCGATCTTCTACCGTCAGCGAATCGCTGACCGACGTTTGCGACCACACGGCGGTGAGACCGGCTATCCACCAGAAACAGAGTACGACACACCATTTAGTCATTCCCCTCATTTCCACTCTTGCCATACGTCAAAACATACAACTGAAATGATCCACGACGCCCAGCAGATGCCGTTCCTCGTCGACGACCAACACGGTATGAATCTTATTCTTGTGCATGATGTCTTGTATCTTGGTAATCTTCGTATCCGGCGAAACGCATTTCGGCGTCCGCGTCATCACCTGTTCCACCTGCACGTTGAAGAACTTGTCTTGCAAACTCTCCATGGCGCGGCGCACATCTCCATCGGTAATCAGGCCCACCACCTTACCGTCCTTTTCAGCCACGCATAAGCCGAGCTTGCCCTTGCTGACGTGAATAATCGCCTCACCCAACTTCATTTCCGGCGGAATGACCGGCAAATCATTGGTGCGCATCACGTCTCTCGCCGTTGTCAACAGCCGGCGGCCCAACGTGCCGCCCGGGTGGAACTGTGCGAAATCCTTGGCCTGAAAATGACGCATCTCGATCAGCGCACAAGTCAAGGCATCGCCCATGGCCAGCGTAGCCGTGGTGGAAGAAGTTGGCGCCAGATTCAACGGGCAAGCCTCGTGCTCCACTTTCACATTCAGATGACAAGTGGAATATTTGGCCAAAAGGGAATCCGGATTTCCGGATATGCCGATCAACGGAATCTGATGGTCCAACAGATAAGGTACAAAACGAAGCAATTCATCGGTCTGACCTGAATTGGAAATGCCGACGACCACATCGTCGGCCGTCATCACTCCCAAGTCGCCATGAAACACATCGAGAGGATTGATGAAAAAAGCCGGAGTGCCCGTACTGGACAAGGTGGCCGCAATCTTGGCCCCGATATGCCCACTCTTGCCCACGCCCGTAATGATCACTTTCCCTCTGCAACGGAGGATCAACTCCACCGCCGCATCAAAATTATCATCCAACTGGGGAATCAAATCCAGAATAGCCTGCGCTTCATCGCGGAAGCACTTTATTGCAATATCTTTCACCCGGCTCATAACAAAGAGGCAATTACGGGATCTAAATCTTTCAGGTAAAGCATGTTAGGCCCGTCGCTCAGGGCATGTTCCGGGTCGGGATGCGTTTCGAAGAAATAACCCGTAGCACCGAAAGCCTTGGCGGCCAATGCCATGGAGGGGACGAACTCGCGATCGCCTCCGGTAGCTCCCCCCGCAGCTCCGGGCCGCTGCACGGAATGCGTGCAATCCATAATCACACGAGGCGTAAATGCCAACATGTCGGGGATGTTGCGAAAGTCCACGATCAAATTATTGTAGCCGTAAATATTGCCACGCTCGGTCAGCCAGACCTCCGTAGCCCCGCCTTCGCGAGCCTTTTCTACAGGATACTTCATGTCAGGCCCAGAAAGGAACTGAGCCTTCTTGATGTTGACGATCTTTCCGGTGCGAGCCGCCGCGACCAACAAATCGGTCTGACGACACAAAAACGCCGGTATCTGTATGACATCCGCCACCTCGCCCACCGGAGCCGCCTGGAAGCTCTCGTGTATGTCGGTCAGCAAATTCAGACCGAACTTCTCCCGCACATCGTTCAACATCGTCAAGCCTTTCTCCATCCCCGGTCCGCGAAACGAATGCACGGACGTACGGTTGGCTTTATCGAACGAAGCCTTAAAATAGATTTCTATATTATATTTCCGTTTCAAACGGACCAACTCACGCGCCACCTCATATAACAAATCGGCGGATTCGATCACACACGGACCTGCTATGAATATCGGGTTCATCATCATCTGTCTTTAATGATACATTTTTGCAAATATAACAAAAAAAAGAAAGATGACCGAGACTCTCACTGCTAAAATAACGGAAATGGCGGATTCCTTCCGTTTTTCTCCCGAAGAAAAGACCGGATGATTTGCATACATGGCAGAATGAAATTAATTTTGCGACACCATTTTAAACTTACGAGAATATGATCAGATTAAATGTTTTTATCCAGACTGATGCCGCGCATCATGCTGCCGTACGGGAGGCTGCCAAAGAACTGGTGGCCTGTTCCCTGAAAGATAACGGATGTATTTCTTACGACTTGTTCGAGAGCGCCACGCGAAAGGACGTGCTCATGATTTGCGAGACATGGAAAGATGCCGAGTCGCTGACAGCGCATGAAGGCACGGCACACTTCACCCGACTGGTTCCGGCCATTCAGGAAGGAGCTCAAATGAAGATAGAGAAATTCAATTTCTAAACGACACCCTTTCCGTAAATACAGTTCCCGCCGACGTCGGGTGTACAAGAACGTCGGAACACTGTTTTTTTCTCCGCAGATTGAAAAATCAATCTGCGGAGAAAAATTTTTCAATCTGCGCCAAACGATTTTAGGAACTGCCTCATCCCTTCCGACGTCCTTCTGCATCGGACGTCGAGATGGCAGAAACGACAGCGGCCAT
>JAJPYK010000250.1 GCA_021205005.1 Paraprevotella sp.
GAATATGACCATGAACAGATCCTTTCTGAAAAAAGGGCTCGCCACTCTCTTTTGCGGGGCTTACATGACCTCTTTAATGGCGCAAGTGACTTTGGATGTTGATGCTGGCCAACGAGGTCCGGCCATAGGCGACCGGCATTACGGCATCTTTTTCGAGGAAATCAATCATGCCGGTGACGGCGGTTTGTACGCAGAACTGATTCAGAACCGTTCGTTTGAAGACAACGCTTCGGCTCCCGATAAATGGGAGGCTGTGGGTCAGGCGCGTTTGAGCGTGACTACGGACGGCATGCTGAACAGCGCACAACAGCATGCGCTGGAGTTGGAATTCAAAGCTGCCGGCGATGGTGTGCGCAACGAAGGCTTTTGGGGAATCGACGTGGTGAAAGGCCAGGTTTATAAGCTTTCTTTCTGGATCAAGGGCAAGCCTTCGTATGACGGCACGCTTACGGCAGAATTGCAAAACGGCAGCGGAGAGACGTTGGGCCGTACTCCCATAACGGTAAAGGTCGGAGCGGAGTGGACCAAAATCACAGCCGAAATCACGGCCACGGGAGAGGACAAAGCCGGAAATTTTGTTTTGGAAAGCGCGGTGCCGGGCGATATCTGTCTGGATGTGGTGAGCCTGTTTCCTCCTACTTATAAAGGACGTGAAAACGGTTGCCGCATCGATCTGGCCGAGAAGCTGGCGGCCATGAAGCCTTCATTTATCCGTTTTCCCGGAGGATGTTACGTAGAAGGCTTTTATGCCAACGGGAAGACCAACCGTTTCGAATGGAAGATAACCGTTGGGGCGATAGAAGAACGGCCCGGGCACATGAACCAGAACTGGGGATATAACGTGACAGACGGTTTCGGTTTTCATGAGATGCTGCAATTGGCCGAAGACATAGGAGCCGAACCTCTGTTCGTGGTCAACATGGGAATGGGACACGCCTGGGTAGAAGATTACAATCATATAGACGAGTACATCCAAGAGGCTTTAGATGCCATAGAATATTGTAACGGCGATGCCGAAACCACGAAGTGGGGAGCCTTGCGGGCCAAGAACGGACATCCTGAACCTTTTCATCTGCGTTTGCTGGAGATCGGCAATGAAAACTATAATTTCAGTTCAGAAAACAACAGCGACCAGAGCGATCATTACGCCGAACGTTACGAGCAGTTCCGCAAGGCCATCAAGGACAAATATCCCGACATCACCCTTATTGGTAATGTGGAGGCCTGGGGAACGGATAATCCCACTTGGCGCAATCCTTATCCGGTGGACGCCGTAGACGAGCATTATTACCGCAATCCCTCGTGGTTTGTCAACCAATATAATAAGTATGACACTTACAGTCGGTCGAACCATAAAATCTATGTGGGAGAGTATGCCGTAACCAGCGATTTCGGTACGAACGGAAATCTTAATGCGGCTTTAGGCGAGGCCGTGTTCATGCAGGGGATGGAAAACAACTCGGATGTATGTGCGATGAACAGTTATGCTCCGATATTCGTGAACGAAAACAACTATAACTGGAGACCGGACATGATTCGTTTCAACAGTTATACCAGCTACGGTACGCCCTCTTATTATGTGCAGCAGTTGTTCCCGAACAATGTGGGCAAAGAGAACGTGAAGTGGACCGAAGAGAACAACAGTCTGCAAAAAGACGGCAAGATCGGATTGGGCACATGGAGCACGAGTGCGACGTTCGACAATGTGAAAGTGACGGACGGCAACGGCAACCTCTTGTTCAGCGATGATTTCTCGTCGGTGAAACCCGAGTGGACGGCCGACGGCGGACAGTGGAACACATCGGGCGGCATACTGACCCAGTCGGATGTCAATATGCAAGGCCGGCTCTACGTATGCCAGGCGAAACCCGGACAAGACTACACTTACGAGGTCGACGCCACGAAGCTCAGCGGCAGCGAGGGTTTCCTCATCGCTTTCAATTATACCGATGCCGATAACTATTGTTGGTGGAACTTAGGCGGATGGGGCAATACGATACATGGTGTGGAGCTGTGCCAGAACGGATCGAAGTCTACGCTCGCTTCGGTAGACGGATCTATGAAGACCGGACAAACTTACCATATCAAGATCGTCGTGAAGGGCACGAATGTGAAGTGTTATTTGGACGATACGCTCGTACACGATTTTACGTTGCCGATGAGCCGCAAGGTGTATGTTTCGTCCAACATCGACGATGAGGCCGGCATTTTATACCTTAAACTGGTGAATCCGAACGGTACGCCGCAATCTACAACGGTGAATCTGAAGAATGCTTCCGCTGCGGGCGGATCGGTCATCGTATTGACCGGTGCGAGCGGTTTGGACGAAAACACTTTGGAACATCCCGATCAGGTGAGCCCGAAAGAAAGTACGTTGGATGCAAAGGGACAACAGTTCACCTACGAAGTGCCCGCTTATTCGGTGAATGTGATTCGCCTGAACGTGACAGACGTACAAGTGGAGCCCGGAACTACCGGAGTACTTACCGATCGAGCACTGCCGCATTCTTTCGATAACGGCCCGGGGACTGACGATTCGGGGAACTATCAGGGAAAATTGCATGGCGATGCGTCCATCGTGACCATGAACGACGGAAACAAGGCTCTTTATACCGGTTCGAAACAAGGACAAGGTTTTTTTGATTTCGGCGCGGATATGGCGCGCGCATCACTGTCCGGTCTGACCGGAGATTACACGTTGTCGGTCGACATTGCCTTATCCGGTGTCGGCCAGTTGGAACAATATTGCTGGGCTTATGCCTTTGCCGACGGTACGGACAAATATATCGGATTGGTGAACAGCCCGAACAATACGAACTGGTACTATACGATAAAAGATGAGGCTGCTGCCTCCGTGACATCCCAAGGCGGACTTTCTTATCAAACCTGGCACAACCTGACTTATGTGCAGGCCGATACGGTCGGGCGTTGGTATATAGACGGATTTCTGGCTCGTGATCAAACCGTTTCCCAACGTCCGGCGCATTTTGCCGATGCCGTTACGGAAGCCTATATCGGACGTTCGCCTTTTTCCGGCGACGCACTGATGTCGGAAGCCTACGTAGACAATTTCCGCATATACGGACAGGCTTTGGATGCCGATCAAGTGGCGCAACTCTATGCCCGGACACGGACCTTGTCGGCCGAGTCGGCTGAGGTGGCCCTTCAGGCCGATACGGAAGAGTTGAAAGACTTCATGAAAAAGTTCAATGCCCTGCATGCCGATACGGACCTGCCCGAGACTACTGCCGGGGGGACGGCTGTGGAATGGAGCCTTTCGACAGAGGCTGACCATGCCGACGAGGTCAGTCTGAACGGGCATCGGTTGACGGTGGCCCGGCTTCCGCAGGGAGACGAACCGGTGAAGGTCGGCGTGCTGACCGCTGTTTTGCAGACGGAAAACGGAGAAATACGCACGGATCATCCCCTTTGGCTGGCTCCGGACGACAACCGTTACGGCTATCTGTATTGTTTCATGAACTCCGGACGTGAAATCACGAACTTTGCATTGGGCAGCAAAGAAGACAAAGGGCATGTTTTTAACGTGTTGCTCAATGGGGACGAGATCTTTGATACGTATACCGTGGCCGGAATCGAACACGGTACGCGCGACGCCTATATCGGGCGCGGAGAAGAGCAGGACGGTTATTTCATAACCACAACGGACATGAAAGAGCAGACGTCAGGCGTATGGAACAACCGCGGAATTGATTTGGTACGATCTAAAGACCTGATTCATTGGGAAAGTACGACGTTTGATTTCACTCGGGGTAAGTCTGTCTTTTCCGATCCCGAAGCCGTGACGGGCATTTACGATACGGACGAAGAATACGCGCGTATCGACCGTGTATGGGCACCTCAGTTCATCTGGGATAAGGATTACAACGGAGGCGAAGGCGCCTATCTGGTTTACTATTCGCTTCTCTCTACCAACGAAGGCGACAGCTACGATCGAATATATTATTCTTCTGCCGACCGCGAATTCAAAACGCTGACGCAGCCCCGTCTACTGTTCGATCCGGGTATTTCCGTCATCGACGCCGACATCGTGTACAATCCTTACGACAGCCTCTATCACATGTACTACAAGCGCGAGGGGGCTACGGGCAATATGCGAGGCATATACGAAGCCACCAGCGGCAAACTGGTGGATGGCGATTGGAAAGGAGTGATGCACGTGACCAATGAAGGGTCCGAGCAAGTGGAAGGGTCCACGACGATACGCCGCATCAACGAAGACGTTTATAATCTTTATTACATGCGTTATTCCGGCGGGAGTGCATACAAATATTGCGAGACGGATCATCTCGGATTGAACGCGACGCCTTCGGCCGGTCTGGAAGGGACTGGCAGTTTTCAGCATGGTTCGATGATGACCCTGACCGAGGATGAATACCGGATGTTGCAGGCGTGGAGCGACGTGAAGTTGCTTTTGCCTTCCGTGGAAGCGTTGAGCGAAAAGTCGGGGAGCACGGTGTTCGACGCCGCACTCGATCAGGCCCGTGCGGCTTTGGCCGATACCGATGTAGATAAACTGTCCGTATCGTTGCCGGCGGCTTATGCCGCTTTGCAGGCTTCTGTCGAGGCTTATACGGAAGAACTTTGCCACGGACTGACGCCCGGCGGGACGGTAGATCTGACTTTCTTGCTGGTCAATCCCGGTTTTGACGATGGCGGAAACGGCTGGTCGGGTACGGATTTCACGGCGACTTCTTCGGGGGTGGCCGAATTCTACGACAAGACTTTCGACAAATATCAGACATTGTATCGTATGCCGGCCGGCACTTATCGTTTGCAGTGCCAGGGCTTTTATCGTTTCGGCGATTATGTCGAGGCTTATCCCGCTCACCAAAACGGTTCGGAGCAGCTTTTGGCGATGTTATATCTGAATGATGAATCTGCGCCGTTCATGTCGCTTTTCGACGGTTCTGCGCCCTACACTTTCAGTCCGTATACGTATCCGGATAATGTGCAGACGGCCGACAGCGCATTCAATCGCGACGGAGAGTATGCAGATAACAAGGTGGAATGTACGTTGGAGGCGTCAGGCGACCTGAAAGTAGGGTTGGCTAAGACGGAATTCAAGTCCCATGACTGGACTTGTTTCGATAACTTCAATTTGTGGTATGTGGCCAAGCCTATGGCGATACGTGAGGTTGCGACCGATGCTGCTGCTCCGGTAGACGTGTATACGGTAGATGGAATCAAAGTGCGCAGCGCCGTGGATCCGGAACGGGCCGTAGACGGACTTCCGCATGGTATCTATATTGTGGGTAGGAAGAAAATAGCGGTCAAATAAGTCTTTGGTCCTGTCGGGAACAGGGACATACATTTGAAAACAGATCGGCCCCGGGAAAATCGAAAATCCCCGGGGCCGATTGGTTTACGGTTTGTCCTCTGTGACGCCTGACGGACGGTTGTAGAGGACCTGTGATTAATCTGCGGAGAAAAATTTTTCAATCTCCTGAGAAAAAAATCTCAATCTGCGGAGATTGTTTTTTCACTTTCCTATGCTGACTTTTTCGGTTCGGCCGTCAGTCTGCCTTAAGATATAGATGTCAGGCGTTGTAGGTTTCTCTTTCCCTATTTCGATACCGTCCAGACGATAATAAGTTCCGATGCCGGTCTCATCGGTTTCTCTTTGGGCCATACCGTTCCAGATGTGCTCGTCGCTTCCGCCCATGAAGTCGAATGATGTCGTTTTCAAGTTTGCGTAGAATTTTTCTTTCATACTTTTGTTTTTGAAATGGGGAACTTGGTTTTAAGGATTGGATAAGAAAAACGAGGGTGTGTCATAATTCAAATTTTGAGATTGACAACTTATAATCTGTAAGTATCCTCCGTTGAACTAAGCAAAAACAACCTTATAAAGCTCTCCACGAAGCTCTATATGGTTGTTTTTATTGAATGAAGTTTCTGATTATTACTTTTTCAAAGTGCTTTTTGAATTATGACACACCCTCGTTCGGATCAGTTTGGCTCGTTACGCTGCCGGCTGTTTTTCTTTGCGGCGGCGGACTACTTCGCGACCGATAAGGAATAAAAAGACAAGCATCAATAGCGTGAGCGAAATATTGGCAATGGCTTCTGTCAAGTGGAGACTCTTCGGGTCGAAAGAGAAGGTTACGATATGTTTGCCCGGAGTGACCCGGATGGCCCGCAGGATATAGTCGGCACAAACGATGTTTACCGGCTGCCCGTCTACCTGGGCCTGCCAGCCCGGATCGTATACTTCGGAGAATACGACTACACCGCCTTTGGCCGAATTGACTTCATAGGTCAGGGCATTGGCATCATAGTGCGTCAGTTTTACGGTGCCGGTGGTATCTGCCGTCGATGGAGTGTCGGTACCTTTGTCCTGAAGCTGCATCTTGAAACGCTCGTTGACCAAAGCTGTTTCCTTCGGGTTTATATGGTGTAGGCCCAGGATTTCTCCGTCTGCATCAGGTACGTAACGTACTCCTTTTACGAACCAGCCGTTGCCATCGGCATAAGGGTTGTATATGGGGAACGTCTGTTTGCCTTCCTGTCCCATGATGGCATATTTCACATTGAGCATGTTCAGGATGGGGAATATCGTATCACCGTTCACTTTCGACAGATCGCCTTCGGTCTGTGCCACGGCTTTGGCAAAAAGACTCATTTCCGGAGCGATATGTTCTTCTATCATTTCCTGATAGCGGCGGAGCTTGGCGGCATGATAGCCTCCGATGCTCTTATGGTAATAGGAAGTGCGGTTTTCGTTGAACGGACTTCCTGTCAGATTCATCACGCGGTAATCCTTATCCGGATCTTTGAGTATGATCTCGTCGGTTTGGGTCTTGGCTATCGTGTTCGTCGTGGGGAGCGGTTCGCTGAACATGCCGTCGTTCAGATAACGTTTGTCTACTTGCCACAGGTCGAACAGGCACAGCACCAAGGCACAGCTTACCAGCATACCGCCCTTTATCTTTTTATATGTATAAGCCAGCGACAGCAACAACCCGACCGCTGCGATGAAGAAACTGCGCCAAGCATCGGCTGTGACTACGGCTTTTCTCATTTCGTGAAGGTTGCTCAGAATGGGACCGAACATATTTTGAGGAATATATCCTTTGCCGACGGCATCCTGCAACATGCTTGTTTCGGAAGACGAGATGTAGTTGCCGAAGAAAACATCGGGCATCAGGGCGAACAGGAAGGCGAAACCTCCCGTCAGGGCGAAACTGATGTATACGTACTTCATTTTCGTTTTCAGGATGTCGGGATGGTCTATAAGTTCTTTCAAGCTCATCATGGCCAGCAGGGGTATCGTAAATTCCGCTACGACCAGAATCGAGGCTACGGTACGGAATTTATCGTACATCGGTACATAGTCGAGGAAGAAGTCGGTCAGTCCCATGAAATTACGTCCCCACGACAGCATGATGGAAAGTACGGTGAGTATGAACAGGCACCACTTCATCGGGCCTTTTACGATGAACAGGCTCAGGATGAACAGCATCAATACGAAAACACCTACGTAGACCGGTCCGCTCGTACCTGGTTGTTCGCCCCAATATTGCGTCAGGGCCTGGTATACCGGTGTATATTGCGTGTTGGCTTTCTCCATAGCCGTCTGACTGTCTGTCAGCGGAAGCGATGCTCCTCCCTTGATGTTAGGCACCAACAGCGTCCACGTTTCGTCGATACCATAGCTCCATTGAGTGATATAGTCGCGTTCCAGTCCGTTTTTGGTCTGGTTCTCGGGGTTTTGTTTATTCTTATAAGTCAGTTCGCTTTTGCTGCGTATGCTCTCCTTGCTGTATTGGTAAGTGTGGTACAGGTTGGACAGGTTGATGGCCAATCCCAGCAGGGCGGCTATGATCAATACGCCGGTGGCTTTACACCAGGAGCCCAATTTTTTCTCACGTACCGCCTGGATGAGATAGGACAGCGCGATGAGCCCCATCACCGGGAAGAAATAGTAGCTCATTTGTACGTGGTTGGACAGGATTTGCAGCGCAAAGAAGAACGCCGTGACCACACCTCCCCATAAATATTTGCCTCGGTAGCAAAGCACCAGTCCCGCTATCGTGGGCGGAATATAAGCCAGTGTCATGACTTTCCAGATGTGTCCTGCACCTATTATAATAAAGAAATAGGAAGAGAACGCCCATAATATGGCCCCTAATGCAGCCATCCACACCTTGAAATTGAATGCGCGGAGCAGGATGTAGAACCCTAACAACATCACGAATACGTACATGACCACTCCCGTCATGCCCAGTTGATAAACCCTCTGCAAGCCTACCAGCGTGTCGGTAGAGTCATAGCTCGGTGCCATTTGATAAGTGGGCATTCCCGAAAATAAGGCGTTTGTCCAGCGCGTGCGCTTGCCTGTCCGCTGATAGTAA
>JAJPYK010000103.1 GCA_021205005.1 Paraprevotella sp.
CGTTTTAGGTGTAGCCGCTGTCAGTGTCCCCGCGATGGCACAATACGAGGGAACCAGGGTTTACGATCGTATCGGTCATGGACAAGACAGTATTACCACCTTGGGCAATATTGTGGCCTATAAAGACAGCTACAAAGCCCAAGATTATGCCGGTGCCTATGAGCCATGGAAAGCCGTGATTACAAAGGCTCCATGTGCAGAAGTCAGCACATACGCTTATGGCGCGATGATTCTTGCCAACGTTTTGGTTAAAGAGCAGGATGCAGCGAAGAAAAAAGAGTATTTCAACGAATTGATGAACTTATACGACACGCGTTTGAAGAACATGGATGCGCTGAACTCTTTTACGAAACCGGATAAACGGGCAACCAAAGGTGATATTCTGGCTCGAAAAGCATTCGATTATGCCGACTATGGAGCAGGCGTAGCCGACGACTATTCTTTGGATAAAGCGTACAACATGTTCCGTGAAGGCATTGACCTTATTAATAAAGATGGGGCTAAGGAAGTACCGGGATTTGTGCTGAACAAATTTTTCGAGATTTCCTATCAAAAGTATATGGCGGACTCAACCAACTTTAGGGAACAGTTCTTGAAAGATTATATGGAAAGCCGGGACGCTTGCCAAAACATGTTGAGCTTGGCTAATGAAGCCACAGACTCCGTAGCTGCACAGAAGATTTTGGAGCAATACGATCCGACTTTGAACCATATCGAAACGCTTTTTGCACAATCTAAAGCAGCCGATCGCGAACAACTCATCGCCATCTTTGGTCCTAAAATCGAAGAAAACAAGAATAATTTGGCCTATCTGAAGTCGGCGTTGACCTTGTTGGCCTCCAATGATTGCGATGACACCGATGTCTATTTCAAGGCGGCTGAATATGCCTATCGCATTCAACCGAGTTACGAATCGGCTATCGGTACGGCGCAAAAGTATTATAAAGAGGGAAAAGTAGCTGAGTCCATACAATACTACGACAAAGCTCTTGAATTATGTTCCACGGATCAAACCAAAGCTGCCATCGCATTGAAAATTGCCAATGCAATGGCCAAAACAGGTGAATCAACCAAAGCTTTCACTTATCTGGATAAGGCTGTTAAATACAGTCCGGCCATTGCAGGAAAAGCACATTTAGTACGTGCACAGATCTTGGCGGCTAACAAAAATTATGCTGATGCCATCACATATTGCACTAAGGCAGCCAACGAAGACGTAAGTATCTCCGGTTCTGCCAACCGTCTGAAGGCAAACATTCAGGATGTACAGCGCAAAAATGCCGAATACGAGCGTGCAAATGCTGAATACAAGGCGCAAAAGGCTAAACAGGAAAAAGAAGAGAATTTCTGGAAAGGCGGAAAATAAATCCCCAGCATCCGTTTAGTCACGTATTATATAAAGGAGGCAATCCCATCGGACTGCCTCCTTTTATCATCTATAAGCCAAACAGGTTCAGAATGTTCATCGTGCTTTAATTATTGAACAACGAGCCTTTTATGCCTAATCAATTAACTTTTTTAAATTTTCTGACTTACCGTAATTCATGCCATAGGAATCAAGTCTTTCTTACTTATCATGTAAAATCCTCACGACTTTAATATCTCGTTCCATACTTCCCGCCTTAAATAACTGATAATCTATAAAGAACGATTCGTCAGGCAGGAATGGATCCGAAATGAAATTCCATCGAGATACATGTTGTAGGGAAGTACAAGAAGCCTGCTTATCGTCATTTAGAAGAAAAGCCTGCTGTTTTCATTCCAATAACATGTTATACAACATAATAAAGGAAACGATATTAATCCCGCCTGCATGTTACCTTTGTTTGCAAAAGGTATAGAATCATGGATCAACACGTGTGCACCGAAGAACGAATCAACCCTCATGTCTCCGTAGATTGTGTGGTGCTGGGATTCGACGGCGAACAACTCAAAGTACTTCTGGTCAGGCAAACCGGGCAAACCGCCGGAGACGATTACGACAACAACATGAAGTTGCCGGGAAGCCTGATCTACAACGATGAGGATCTGGACGAGGCTGCCCACAGAGTTTTATATGAGCTGACCGGCATAAAAGATCTCCGCCTCATTCAGTTCCGGGCATTCGGATCGAAGAACAGGACTAAAAATCCCAAGGATACCAAATGGCTGGAACACTTTTACCAACTAAACCAAAAGGTCGAACAGATCGTCACCATCATTTATTTGACGATGGTGAAAATCGATCGGCGTCTCAGTCATTTGTCGAATAAATACGAAGCTTGCTGGACCGGCATCAACGAATTGTGCCCGTTGGCGTTCGATCATAATCTTATCATCAGCGAAGCCTTGCTATTTATACGGCAATACGTGCAAACCCATTCCTCCGTACTGTTCGATCTCCTGCCTCGAAAATTTACCGCAGCCGAGATGCGCATGCTTTATGCCAAACTCTACAACCGGAGTTTCGACATCCGCAATTTTCATAAGAAGATCGCTCAGATGAAATATGTCATTCCCCTGGAAGAGTTCCAAACCGATGTGGCACATCGGGCGGCACGATACTACAAATTCGACCGGAAACTCTATAATAAGCTCCACGGCATGGGCAAATCCTATAACGAAGAAAATAATGAAAATCATTCAATTTAAATAAAACCATTTATCATGGAACATACTCAAGAAGGAGACAGAATATATCTGTATTCCATTACGACCGTAGCCATCTTAGGCGGTCTGCTTTTCGGCTACGACACCGCTGTGATCTCCGGTGCGGAAAAAGGTCTCGAAGCTTTTTTTCTCACCGCCACCGATTTCCATTACGACAAAGTCATGCACTGAATTAGCTCGTCCAGCGCACTGATCGGCGGCGTGATCGGGGGATCCATATCCGGTTTCTTGGCTTCACGTCTGGGGCGTCGCAATTCCTTGCGTCTGGCCTCTGTCTTGTTCTTCCTCTCCGCGTTGGGGTCTTATCATCCCGAGTTCCTCTTTTTCGATTATGGAAAGGCCGACTGGAATTTTCTGATCGCTTTTAACCTCTATCGCATATTGGGCGGTATCGGAGTCGGTTTAGCTTCAGCCGTATGTCCCATGTATATTGCCGAAATCGCTCCGTCCCATATCCGTGGCACACTGGTATCCTGTAACCAATTCGCCATCATCTTCGGCATGTTGGTGGTTTATTTCGTCAACTATATGATTATGGGCGACCATCAGAATCCCATTCTGATCAAAGACGCCACGACCGGATTCGTCTGCGTCAGTCCGGAATCCGACATGTGGAGCGTATATAACGGATGGCGTTATATGTTCGGTTCCGAAGCTTTTCCTGCGGCCATATTCGGTTTACTACTGTTCTGCGTCCCCAAGACTCCGCGCTACTTGGTCATGTGCGGAGAAGAGGACCGGGCTTTCGTGATCCTGAAAAAGATCAACGGCCATACCATTGCCGGAAAGGTTCTGGAAGAAATCAAACAGACCTCAAAAGAAAAGACGGAGAAATTGTTCACTTATGGCGTGACCGTCATTGTCATCGGCATCATGCTATCCGTATTCCAGCAAGCCATCGGTATCAATGCCGTATTATATTTTGCCCACGTATCTTTGAAAGCGCCGGAGCCGAAGGCGGAGGAATGGTGCAAACCGTCATCATGGGTATCATCAATATCCTGTTCACCTTAGTCGCCATTTTCACCGTAGACCGTTTCGGACGCAAACATTTGCTCATTATCGGCTCCATCGGGATGGCCGTAGGAGCATTCTGCGTAGCCCTCTGCGACCATATGGGCATTAAAGGCATTATCCCGGTATTGTCCGTCATCGTCTATGCCGCATTCTTCATGATGTCATGGGGCCCGATCTGCTGGGTGCTTATTGCGGAAATTTTCCCCAATACCATCCGAGGAAAAGCCGTAGCCATTGCAGTAGCTTTCCAATGGGTGTTCAACTATTTGGTATCGTCCACCTTCCCCGCCTTATACGATTTCAGCCCGATGTTCGCTTATAGTCTGTATGGCATCATCTGCCTGCTCTCCGCCCTATTCGTGTGGAAAAGCGTGCCAGAAACCAAAGGAAAAACATTGGAAGACATGACGGCACTCTGGAAGAAACACAGCGATCAGAAACTGAAACGCCCCTAAAAGGAAAGAAAGATTTCAGCTCCACCCGATTCACCCTTGACTGACTCTTTACGTTACGTCAAGGGTGATTTCTTTCAATTCATACCCCCTGTTCACTGTATTTTTTTGTACATTTGCGTAAAAATCAAATCGATATCAATTAGACGCTTATGGACGAGGAAGTCATCATCAAATGGGGGTTTATAGGATGCGGAGAAGTTACGGAAAAGAAGAGCGGACCGGCTTTCAGCCTTGTGCCAGGTTCGAAGATCGAAGCCGTCATGAGCCGTAACAAAGAAAAAGCACGTTCGTATGCCGAAAGACACGGCATACCCAAATGGTACACCTACGCGCAAGAATTGGTGGACGATCCGGAAGTCAATGCCGTCTATATTGCCACTCCTCCCTCTTCGCATGCCACGTTCGCCATCATGGCCATGAAGGCTGGCAAACCGGTTTATGTGGAAAAGCCTTTGGCGGCCAACTACGAAGAGTGCTGCCGTATCAACCGCGTATCGGCACAAACCGGCATACCTTGTTTCGTAGCTTACTACCGTCGCTATCTCCCCTACTTCGCCAAGGTCAAGGAACTGATACACAACGGCAGCATAGGTCGCGTACTGAATGTGCAGATCCGCTTTGCCGTTCCTCCGCGGGACTTAGATTATAACAGCCGAGAATTGCCTTGGCGCGTGCAACGCGACATCGCCGGCGGAGGCTATTTCTACGATTTGGCCCCGCACCAGCTCGATTTGCTGCAAGACTTTTTCGGTCCGATCATCAACGCGCAGGGCTATTGCACCAATCGGGAAGGCCTGTATGCCACGGAAGACAACGTCAGCGCGTGTTTCCAGTTTCCCGACGGCCTGCCCGAATCCGGTTTATAGTGCTTCGTCGCTCATGAATCCGCCAAAACCGACCGCATAGAGATCATAGGCGACAAAGGGCAAATCTGCTTTTCCGTCTTCACTTACGACCCCATCGCATTGCATACGGAGCGGAGACGAGAAGAACTGGTCATCCCGAATCCCGACCATGTACAGCTGCCTCTAATCCACAATATCGTCGAACATTTGCAGAAACAGTCCGTTTGCACCTGCGACAGCGTAAGCGCAACCCCCGTCAATTGGGTCATGGACCAAATCTTAGGAAAACTGTAATATGGGATGGCGGAAACTGCTGATATTGTATTTTCTGTCTACGAAAATGGTTGTCTTCGCACAATCCGTTACGGAAAAAATACCGCAACTGCCGCCAGAGGGGGCAGTGGACAGTCTCGTGTCCGACAAGCATGCCGTCACCGACGCCACCGCGTCTCCCATCCCTCCCAAACGGGCCAATATATTCCAACGGTTCATCCAGGCTTTCAACGCTATGGACACGACCTATATCACCCCGAATAAATACAAATGGGCTTTTATGCTTCAAAACACAAACAGTTTCGAAAGCTACACTTTACGCAGCCGGGAATACGGACAAAAACTGTCCTTTGCTCCGAATCCGGCCATTAAAATAGGGCCTTATTTCGGATGGCGATGGATATTTCTGGGCTATACGTTCCAGATCTCTTCGTTAGGCAAAGGGGAAGACGCGAAGAAAACAGAGTTCCAATTGAGTCTTTACAGTTCCATGCTGGGTCGCGACCTTATCTACAGACGAACCGGAAACGACTTCCATATCCGTAAGGTCAAAGGCTTCGGAGAAGACGCCCAGCAAGTAAAAGGCACCAATTGTTCCGGTATCAATGTCAAGGTGACAGGCCTTAACGTCTATTATATCTTCAACCATAAAAGATTCTCATATCCGGCAGCCTTTTCACAAAGCACCGTACAACGTAAGAACAGCGGTTCGTGGAAAGTCGGCGTGTCTTACACCCAACATGAACTGGACTTCGATTGCAATGCCCTGCCGCAGGAATTGACGCACAATCCCCACCATGAATTCAGTCAGGATTTCCAATTCTCCGATTTGAAGTATACAGACATCAGTGTCAGTTGCGGCTACGCCTACAACTGGGTGTTTAAAAGAAACTGGCTGTTCTGCATCTCCGTCATGCCGGCCATCGGCTACAAAAAGACGCATTCGGCTCCAATCGACACGCAAGACATTTCTTCGCCGGCTTCCAACCTCTCCAATTTCAACTTCGATGTCATCGGACGCGCCGGATTGGTATGGAACAATACGAAATATTTCGGCGGCCTGTCGCTGATCGTGTATAACTACAATTATCGACACAGCCAGCTTTCCATCAACAACACATTCGGTACGCTTAATTTATATATCGGACTGAATTTCAATAAACGCAAAGCATACAGATGAATACGATACCCTCTCCCTCCGTTTCCGACATTGCCGTAGAGGAACATCCCCTCCGGCCGTTTCTCCCGCCTCATGCACGCCTGTTGATGCTGGGAAGCTTTCCTCCGCAAAAAAAACGTTGGTGCATGGAATTCTATTACCCTAATATCATCAACGACATGTGGCGGATCATGGGATATTTGTTTTATGAAGACCGAAATCATTTTGTGGATTTATCCCGCAAGTGTTTCAGTAAAGAAGATATCGAACGGTTTCTATGCGAAAAAGGCATTGCACTCTACGACACCGCCACCGCCGTCAGACGCTTGCAGGACAATGCCTCGGATAAATATCTGGAAGTGGTCACCCCTACCGACCTGCACCGGTTGCTCGGCTGCATCCCGGAGTGTACGGCCATCGTCACCTCCGGACAAAAAGCCACGGACACGTTGTGCGAAACCTTCAGCATCGAACAACCCTCTGTCGGAAATTACAGTGCTTTCACTGCGGAAGGGCGTGATCTGCGTCTCTATCGCATGCCGTCGAGTTCGCGTGCCTACCCTATGAAATTAGAAAAAAAAGCTGTTTTTTACCGTCGGATGATGGAAGACATCGGACTTCTTCCCTGACGGCACCAGGCGTCTTCATGACACCCTGAACGATCTCAGTCGATCAGGCGGAAATGACGCAAAGCCTTGGCCACCCCATCGTCATCCACCGAATCGGTCACGTAGGTCGCCACCTTCTTCAGTTCCTCGCAACCGTTCCCCATCGCAACCCCGCAAGGTACGTGCGACAACATGGCCATATCGTTTCCCCCGTCTCCGAAAGCCATGACTTCGTCCAGACGGATACCTTCGTAGGCCAGCACACGGTCTATCCCCACGCTCTTATCCACTCCCTTGGCTATGACATCGGTAAATAAAGGATGCCAGCGCGTGGAAAGACAACCGGGCATGAGAGTCGACATTAGTTCGGGCTCACGATCGGCCTTGAATAACGAAATCAGTTGCGACACGTCTTTTCCTTCGGCATGAGCGGACGGACGCCCCGCCGGCATTTTAAGATTCAACAAACGGGCCACTTCGTTTACGTCGTCGTCGATCTTTGTGACGAACATCTCATTCTCGCAAACGAAAATCACAGGATAAGCCTCTGTATCCCGACCGGTATAAGCAATGACCCGTTCCACGTCCGCCGCGGGTACCGGGTGATGATAAATCACCTTGCCTTCACGGGTAAAGCAATGCGCACCGGTCACCGTAATCATGCCGTCGTACTCCAGACTCCCCAGATTGTCGATAAAGGCCGACGGCCTTCCGGTGGCTATATAAACTTTGATGCCCCGGCTGCGCAAGGCGGCCACGGCATCAAGTGTAGATTGGGGAATACGATGAGTCTGAAATGACACCAACGTCCCGTCAATATCAAAAAATACGGCTTTTACATTTTTCATTCCGTTATTTCTTGTTTTTTTCGGATTCGTTCATCACGCCCGTAATGTAAAGCCTGACCATGGGTTCCCTGGCATTGGTACGTACCGTGATACTCTTTTTGAAGCGTCCCGGCAGTTTGCCGTTACCGTTATACGTAACCTCGATCTTTCCCTTTTCACCCGGCGGCACCGGAAGTGTGGTATAAGTAGGCACCGTACATCCGCACGACGCGATAGCCTGATGAATGACCAAAGGAGCATCCCCCTTGTTGGTAAATGTAAACGTACAAGACACTACCGGATTATCCTCTGTAAAAGTACCCAGCTCCAGCGTGGTCTCATCAAACACGATGCTGGCCGCTTTCGCCTCTTTATCT
>JAJPYK010000139.1 GCA_021205005.1 Paraprevotella sp.
CGTTTGCCCGTAAAGTGCGTCCGAATTCAAATCGATATAAACGCCATTGAGCAATTTCTTAAAACCTTCTTCAGAACTCAACAAGTCGTCTTCGGCCATCTGGTCATAAGGTTTCACTTCGAGCCAGTTGCTACATCCGACTGCCATAAACAGCACGAAAAAAGACAATATGATATATTTTACGATTTTCATAATTCGATATAATTTAGAAAACAGCTAAAACGGAGAACGATACAGTGCGGGCAAAAGGATAGTCGATACCTCTCTCAGCCTTTACGGTCGACACACGAAACATGTCATTCATATTGGCTTGGAGGGTCAAAGAGGACAAACCCAACTTCTTGATGAAAGGCTGAAGGAACTCATAACCCACATTGAAAGATTCTCCGGAAAAGGTATTCTCATCCATCACGAAACGAGAAGACTTATCCGTTTTCTGCACCATGGAGATGCCCTTGAACTGAGCTTCCTGTCCGGGTGCGGACCAACGGTCGTACAATGCCCGACGATCCTGATTATAGTTTATATCACTCAGGTCGATATTCTCCACCTTATTATATAAGTCGGTATTGAAAATCTGTCCGCCGAGCTGATAGCGGAAATAAGCTCCCAAGGAGAAGCCTTTATAATAAAAGGTCGTACCTAGAACGCCTTCTATCTTCGGCTGCGTGTCTCCCACTACAACTTCATCGTTCACATCGTAATCAAACGAATAGCTCCCGTCTTTCTTTATAAATAGTTCTTTTCCCGTAGCCGGGTCTATGCCGGCAGAGCGGACGGCCCAAATGGCGGTAGGACTTCCGCCGTCGTAGTAACGTGTTGTCCCGGTGACCGAAGTCTGTCCGGCCTGGTTCAAGGCACTCAACGAATTACCGAGATGGGCGTACTTCGATTTGTTCGTTGTGGCATTCAAACTGATGTCCAAATTTATGCCCTTTTCCTCATTATGAATGATGCCGAGGCGCAAAGTGGCTTCCACACCGTTCGTATTCTGTTTACCCGCGTTCATCGCCACGCTCTTCACTCCCACCGAACCCGGCGTAGTGATAACGGCCAAAAGCGGATCGGTGACCTTGCGATACACATCCAGCGTCACGCTGATACGATTGTCCAACAACGCTATATCCGTACCCACGGTATAATTCAACGTATTTTGCCATTGAAGATCGGGATTGCCCAAAGCCGAGATCAACACACCGGCACCGAACACATTCGTCATCAAGGAATTGAATTGATAGGTCGTAAAAGCCTGATAAGCCGAGAAGTTTTGGTTTCCCGGATTTTCCACCGAAGCCCTCAACTTGAGCCATTGGAACAGATGCGTACCGCTCATGAACTTCTCCTTATGGATGTTCCACCCGATTCCCACCGACCAAGTGTCGCGGAAGCGATGGCTCGATCCGAACATGGAGGCTCCGTCGCGACGGTAGTTCAGATCCAACAGATAGCGATTGTCATAAGCATACCCGCCGTTCAGATAGAAACTTACGGCACGCGTCGTGCTTTCGGAATAAGAAGGCTTGCCGTCCACAGGATAGCTGTTGGCAAACGACGGCGCACTGAACTGATCTTCGGTGAATCCCGTCGCCTTATATCCGTTCATGATCGACGACGTATTGGAGAAATTGAATCCGCCGACCAGGTTCACCATGTGCACGTCCTTGAACAACTTACCGTAAGTAACGGAAAGATCGCCCTCATATTCCGTTTCCTTGGTCTGCGAATTTTCGTAAGATCCCTTCTCCGTATCGCTCATACTGTCGAAATCGGTGTGCAAAGGAGACAGATGTGTCTCAGCCGTAGTGCTAGTCTTGGTCAGTCCGAACTTGGCACGGACCCTCAAATCAGAAGTGGCGAACCATTCGGCGATGAAGTTATTCGTAAAACCGAACTCGTCGCTCCGGTCGTAATTGTTCAGTCTGGCGTTCCACAAAGGATTGGGAACTGGCGTCTCCTCCTCCTCATTCGGATTATAAAGATACTTGTCCACCCCGCCGTCGGCATTGTATTTACGATAATAAGGATTGGCCTGGGCATACTCTGAAAAGAGCACCACCGGGTCATTCGTTTTCAGATAATTAATGGTCAGCTTATTGCTAAACTGGAAATTGCCTGTCCGGTAAATCAAGTCCAAGTTACCGGCAAGAGTCTGCCGGCTCGATTCTTTCATCACGCCTTGCGTATTTCCGTAGGAAAGTCCCAAACCGTAAGAGACCTAATTCTCCCCGCCTTCGGCATATACGTTATGCTTCTGAGTAAATCCCGTGCGCAAAGGTTCGCTCAACCAATAGGTGTTCACCCCGCGGGCCACTTCTTTCTTACGCTCATTGAGCAGGCTGTCGAGTTTAAGTTGATTCAGCGGACTGTTGGTCTTGTCGGTATACACCCCCGCCAACTGTTCGAACTGCAACTTTTCGCTGGCATCCATCAAGTTATAGTCGGTCAAATCGGCTGCTGTGACGGAGAAGTCGCCTTTGTAGCTCAGCCTCAACCGTCCCTTTTCGGGTTTCACCGTCTCGATGACCACTACGCCGTTGGCGGCTTTCGATCCGTAGATGGCCGTAGAAGCAGCATCTTTCAATATCGTCACCGAAGCCACCCGGTTCATATTCAAATCCGATACGGTCTGCAAATCGGTCTCGAATCCGTCGAGAATGAAAAGCGGTTGGTTGGGATCCGTACCGTATTCTTCTTTCAAGCCCATGATACTGCTCTTGCCCCGGATCTCGATGTCCGGCATACGGTTAGGATCGGAACCGAACTGAATATTGTCGGCTATCTTGAAAGACGGGTCGAGCGTCTTCAGACTCTGCAACACGTTTTGCACGCCGACCAGCTTCAATTCCGAGCCCTTAAACGTCGTTGCCGAACCGGTAAAGCTCTCTTTCTTGCGCTGATAAATACCGGTCACCACAACTTCTTCCATTTTCTTTGAAGCCGGCGCCATGACCACCCGCTTGAAGTTGTCCGCATGAGCCGTGTGCAAATCCAGTTCCACCGGATCATATCCCATGTAACTGAACGTGACTTTATAATGGCCCGCCGGCAAATTCAAAGTATAAGCGCCGTCCACATCGGTCACCGCCACTACATTCGTGCCTTGCACACGGATGGAGACACCGATCATCGTTTCTCCCGTCTCCTTATCCACCACGACACCCTTGATCTGTATATGAGCGGCATCGTCCTGACTCGCAGCACGCGGCTGGATTTTTTTCAACGTTTCCACATTCTGGCCCCTCAGGCTTTCTCCCGGCCAGGCGGCCATGCTCCACAACAAGACACCAAGTCCCATCCGAAAAACATTCCGGCGATTAAAAAATATTGCTGAGTTTTTTTTCATACGTCTATATCCATTACATCAGCCGCATGGCCTATCCGCCTGACTTGTTTCACCGGAATAATAAGCAGAAACGAAGATAAGAAAGGTCATGAAGCTTCTTCCCTTCGTTTTTCCGGATTATAGGGTTAATCTTTTATTTTACCAGCACTTTCACGGCCTTCCCGCCTACCTTTACCAAATAAAGGCCGGCCTGCAAACCGTTGAATTCGGCCGTAGTTCCTTGAGTAGCGGCAACCTCGGCCCCCTGCACATCGTATACCTGAATCTTCGTACTTGCCGCAGCCACTACCGAAATCGTTCCGAAGCCGGGAGTTACAGCGACGCCCGAAGTAAGAACGCTGTTTACATGGCTACCGTTCTTCACGGCCTGGCCACCTACTACAGCCATCTGTACGGACATCTCCATCACTTCATCGAAACCGTTATCCAAAACGATATATCCAGGAGACACCAACTTGTCCTTTTCTACGAAGAAGTAAGGAGCTTCGTTCGGGTTATAACCGCCGGCCTCTTCAGGCTGCGCACCGAAACACAAACCATTGGCCAACAGCGTGTCGTGAGGCAATACCAATATGCCTCCCTTTTCATAATAGTGAGATGCCGTCACGGACGTATTCTCTATGCCGAACCAACCGTCCAAGGTCACCGTGGGCTCCCCTCCTTCAGTAGTGGCATCCGCCACGGTCAGTTTAAAATTCTCGGTGGCGTCGACCAACGTATTATTATCTACAGTATTGGACACGAAATCATATACGCCGGCCACGTCGGACAAAGGATAAGTCTCATTGTTCTGGGTCAAGGTATAACCGGCGCTGTAAGAAAGCATTCCCATCGCACCCGTATTATAATCCATCAACGTCACATCCGTCAACGCATTCTGAGCGGTCAACACGATATTGCCGTCCTGCTCGCTCACCTTGAACGAGAAGTCCACGCCATCTGATGCCGAACCGTCCGCCACCGCCATCAGTGAGTTCGTCATGCAAAACACGACAGTAGACACATTACCGGTCAACGTACCGTCTTCCTGATTATAGTTCAACGTCACTCCACCGCCATAACCGAAAAAGCCCAATACTTTCACTTCACCGGCATTATCCCCCGGCAATACGGCCATATTGTAATCCGTCGTAGCCGGCACAGGAATCTCGTCCGATTCGCCTCCACTCATGTCGTCATAGGCACATTCACCGTGGAACGTATAGCGTCCGTATAGTTGATCAACCGAAGGGAAATCCTGAGCGGACAGGTTTTGTACCCCCAAAAGAATCGCTACTAAAGCGACATAAACCGCTTTCATCTGAAAAGTAAAATACCTCATTACAATACCTTTTTTATGTTAAGCAGTGCAAAATTAAGAAATAATGCAAAAAGAAGAAAGCAATTGGAGCATTTTAACTCTCTCATTTTGAACAACCGGACGACACTTTTCTGTTTCCGCCTCCGACCGGCGTCCTTCGACATGATTCACCCTCCCCATCCGTTGTCAAGAAACCGGTAAAGATTCACGTCTTTCATCATCCTGACGATTGTCCCATGCCCCGATATTTTCAAGGGTATGCACACCCGTTCAAAAAACAGATTGAAACGACTTTTGGACGTCCTTGATGTGAATATTTATCCGGATATTCACATATTATGCAATCAAATCCGCATATATACGCTTTTTTCTCCGCACATCGGCACGTCAATCGGTGCAGAACGGTCCGTCAATCGGCGCAGAAAAAACGGAAGACATGCGCAGAAAAATGCTACGGACGCCCCCGAAACGACATACACAGCCGCACAAACGCCGGTAGGCGCCCTCAGGACCTTGTTTTTTCCGCTATTTGACCGAAAAAAGATAGTCGCAGCCAACTGACAAAAAGACAGTCCAAAAACGAAAATAGCGACACGCCGCCGCCCGACATGCAGACGTTATCCGTTCCCTGCAGTCATTCTGCTCACGGAAAAAGCACAAAGACCGACACGACGTTTCCGCGCAAAACGACGAGAATGCAGAGTTCCCGTCCCCCGATGCGAATCGGGAGAAATAAACGATTCTCATGCCGGTTGAGATTCGGCGGACGTCAACAAACCGGGTAAATCCATATCGCCCGTCCCGCGTTATCCGACAAAAAGTATTATCTTTGCAAGACGCAAAATCAAGAAGAAAACTATGATCGTATGTATCGCAGAGAAGCCCAGCGTGGGCAAGGACATTGCCAAAGTACTCGGCGCCACGCAAGACCACCGCAACTATTGGGAAGGCAATGGCTACCAGGTCACCTGGACTTTCGGCCATCTCTGCGAACTGAAAGAACCGCATGAATACAGCCCGCTGTGGAAAGCGTGGAGCCTTTCCTCGCTGCCTATGATCCCGGCCCGTTTCGGCATCAAACTGAAAAACGACAAGGGCATCGAAGAGCAATTCCGCACCATTGAAAAACTGATGCAGGCGGCCGACCTCATCATCAATTGCGGAGATTCCGGACAAGAGGGCGAACTCATCCAACGGTGGGTCATGCAGAAAGCCGGGACGCACTGTCCCGTGAAACGCTTGTGGATCTCGTCGCTCACCGAAGAGGCCATCCGAGAAGGATTCAACACTCTGAAGGATCAAAGCGAATATCAATCGCTTTACGAGGCAGGACTGAGCCGGGCCATCGGCGACTGGACGCTGGGCATGAACGCTACCCGCCTCTACACTCTGAAATATGCACAGGGAAGGCAGGTGCTGAGCATCGGGAGAGTGCAGACGCCTACGCTCGCCCTTATCGTAAACCGACAGCTCGAATTTGCAGGGTTCCGTCCCGAACCTTATTGGGTGCTGACCACGAACTACCGCAATACGACTTTTACTGCGGTCATGGCGCAGGACGAAGAAGAAGACCGCGACACGGACCCGGCAGCTGACGGGAAAAACAAGGGAGAGCGCAACAAGACAAATGATGCGGTGCGGCGATGCTTTTCCACCGAAGAAGAAGGACGCAAGGCCCTCGAACAAATCAAGGATGCGCCTTTCTTCATCACTTCCGTCACCCGGAAAAACGGAACGGAAGCCCCGCCCCGACTCTACGACCTGACCTCGCTCCAGGTGGAATGCAACCGGAAACTCGGTTATTCTTCCGACCTCACCCTGCAATTCATCCAGTCGCTCTACGAAAAGAAAATCACGACGTATCCCCGTGTGGACACGACGTTCCTGAGCGACGACATCTATCCTAAGTGCAACGGCATCCTCAACGGATTGGCCGGCGATTACGGCGCGCTGCTCCAACCCCTGCGCGGTGCGAAACTGAAAAAGAGCAAAAAGGTGTTCGACTCGTCCAAGGTGACCGACCATCATGCCATCATCCCCACGGGAGTACCCCCACGGGGGCTGACTCCGGACGAACAACAGGTGTTCGACCTGGTGGCCAAACGTTTCATCGCGGCTTTCTACCCCGACTGCAAGTTCGCCACCACCACGGTTTTAGGCGAAACCGCCGATATTCCGTTCAAGGCCACGGGAAAGCAAATCCTCGCCCCCGGTTGGAGGGAAGTCTATGCCCAAGAACGCAAGGCGGCCGAAGAAGAACGCACCCTGCCGGCTTTCAGCAAAGGCGAAAGCGGTCCGCACGTACCCGATCTGGCCGAGAAGTGGACCCAACCGCCCAAACCCTATACCGAGGCCACCCTCCTGCGGGCCATGGAGACCGCCGGACGTATGGTGGAAGATGACGAACTGCGCGACGCCCTGAAGGAAAACGGTATCGGACGGCCTTCCACGCGGGCCGCCATCATCCAGACTCTGTTCAAACGGCATTACATCCGCCTGGAAGGGAAGAACCTGATTGCCACCCCGACGGGCATGGAGCTCATCAGCCTGATTCATGAGGAATTGCTGAAAAGCGCGGAACTGACCGGCATGTGGGAACGCAAACTGCGTCTGATCGAGAAAAAGACCTACGATGCCAAGACGTTCCTCGATGAGTTGAAAGTCATGGTGACCGACATCGTGCATACCGTCTTGTCCGATAACACCAACCGACGAGTAACGGAAACGAAAGAAGAATCCGGCGTGACTAAAAAACAAAAGGGCACGACCAAAAACCGCCCTGCCGCAGAAAAGAAAAAGACGAACCGGAAAAAGACGACCGATGCCAAACCGACAGTCGTCCCTGTCGTGCAGCCCGCTTTATCCATACGCGAAGGCGACCTCTGCCCCCTCTGCGGAAAAGGACATATCATCAAGGGAAAAACCGCTTTCGGCTGTTCGGATGGAAGAACGGATGCACGTTCCGCGCCCCTTTTGAAGGGCAAGTCACGGGAACAAATGCCGAACCGGAAGATCCATAAAACCGCCACACCGACGGAACGCATCCGGACAATCCTCCATGAATTACCCCACATTAAAAAACATATAAAAAGCACGAAACACTGCGGATGCCGCAGCCGTCATTCGTAATGTAACCGTAAGTTCATACAAATCATCCATATTCATCAAAAACGATTCTATCATGAAAATTACACGGAAAAGCAAGTGGCTTCTCAGTTTACTGTGGCTGTGTCTGTCGGTCGCAACGTCTGCACAAACCTACCCCCGCAATCTCCTGGCGGGAGATTATCCCGACCCGTCCATTATCCGAGAAGGGAAAGACTTCTACATGACCAACTCCTCATTCGACTATGCGCCTGGACTGCTCATCTGGCACTCCACCGATCGGGTGAACTGGACGCCAGTGACCCGTGCCCTCACGACTTACGGCGGTTCGGTCTATGCACCCGACCTGGTGAAATACCAAGGACGCTACTATATTTATTA
>JAJPYK010000070.1:0-6583 GCA_021205005.1 Paraprevotella sp.
TATTATTTCCATATACACTGAAAGGCTCATAGGCCTTGCCTTGACCATCGTAACCGGAATTCTTGAAATACTCTACGAAAGTCAAACGCAACGGATGAACGAATGCGCTCAGACAGGACATCGCAATGTTCAATGAATGACCGAGTACCAGAATCAGTCCGCAGCCGATAATGCCTAAGACACCGCCGGCCGCATCATGCACCATAAAAGCCAGTTGATTGAATACACCGCCTAACAAACCGCCGGCCAAGCCTAAGGCATAAAGACGCAAATAAGAAAGTACGTCTCCCATCAGACCGGATGCCATGTTGTAAGTGTCCCACAAACCGGTACCGACATTAATCAGTACGTTCCGATGAATATCGTTAAACAGATAAATACCCAAAGCCGACACGGTCCCGATCGCAATAAACAGCCAGGTAGACATACCATCGGGCAACAACTTTAAGAAAGCCAGACTGCCCGTAGCCACAAAGCCGACCACCAAAATCATCCACCCCCATGCGCTGAGAGATTCTTTAAAACCGTAGCGCACCGTAGAGACAATAGCCTTGACCGTCATGGCGACACTGATATGGACGATACCGATAATAATGGCCAACAACATTTGTTTGTCATAGTTCGTACAGCTGATCTTTCCGGCAATCATAAACTGCTTCACGCTCTCCGGCAGATTCAGATCGAAAAGACTTACGCCGAAGAACGTGCCTAAAATAGCCCCGAATACCGTAGTGGCGCACCCCAACGTAATGACGAGATTCATCATTCCCGCCAACGACTTGGACAATTTGCGCTTCAAAAAGAAGCCCAACGCAATCAAGATCAAGCCGTAGCCGGAATCTCCCAGACAAAACGCGAAGAAAAGCGTAAAGAACGGAGCAATCATCGGAGTAGGATCAAACTCTCCGTAGTCCGGCATACCGTACATCTTTGTCAGCATCTCATACATCCGCACAAAAGCATTGTTCTTGAGTTTGATCGGAGCGTTATCCTCCTTACGCGCCGCACGGATCTCATAATAGACCTCTTCACGGGAAAGAAAAGCTTTCACCTCCGTTTCCCGATCCTCGGGAATCCAGCCTTGCAACACCATCAAACGATCATCGGCGACACGCTCCGTACCCAGTACGACCCGATCGAAAGCGACAGAAGTACGCAATTCGTCTTCATAAGCCTGTAAACGAGCGACGTGGCATGAAGCCGTCTCCCTTACAGCTTCATCAGAAGCTGCTATCTGAAGTTCTTTCTCCTTAATCTGTTTTCTCAGGTCATTTAAAGAAACCTGAGGCAAGCTCTGTTTTTCAGCTTCAAGAGCCACCTCTTCTCCTCGCGGAGTAATCGTCACGAAATAAACCTTACCGGTATCCCGAGTGATGACGGTTGCGTTGTATCGGTATTCCCACTCACGATCAAATGCACGTTCCGGACAGACAAAGAAACTCATCACATAGCCCACATGAGAGAGATTCGCCACTTTCTGCGGATCAAAATTCCCCCACGGTTGCAAAAGAGCCTCATCTTTAGTCAGCCGTTGAAGTCCTATTCCAGCTTGCCTACGAAACTCGTTCGCCGCATCCAGATCCGCCACAATCGTCTTTGCATCCGCCTCATCCTCACGAGGATGTCCCGAAGGTTCCAAAGCCTCCAAACGAGAGATCAGCTCTTTCACGTGTTCCGTCTGTCTGAGTTTGGTTTCCAGTTCGGATGTCGGCACAAGCGCGCCCTCTTGTGTGGTTTGTACATGCAAGACTCCCATCTCCTGTATCCTTCTCAAAAAAGCCTCATAATCCTTATAATATATAAGGAACGTCAGCTTTTTCATTCTTTCAATCATGCTTCGGCCTCCTTTCTCTTCTCTTGCAATGTTTTCAAAATCTTTTGAGAAGACTTGGAAAGGTTCTCTTCGTCTTCCATAAATCGCTTGATTTTGCGCAAAGCGTCTTCATAACCGGGGATCTGCACTTTCTCAAAAAGATTCACCTTTTGGGTTGTTTTCTTACGCGAGTACTCCAGCAAGTTGAGTTTGGCCTGCACAAACTCGCGCTCAATCGCAATCTGCGCCAAACCGCTTAGCAGCGATATGCCATCATAGTACCACTTCGGACAATTGAACATACTGAATGGTCGCACAGCCAACTCCACATGGTCCAGCACCGGCACGCGCACTCCGGCAATCTTCTTTATCCCCAGCTTTACGTCCTTTATCCCCACAATCGAGGGATCGAACTCGCACCACAGAGCAAACATCGCCTCATAGGCCTGTATCTGCTTCTCCAGTTTAAGCTCCAGTTCGGCCGCTTCCGCCTTGCACTTCTTCACCTCCATGCGCAACGCACTCTCCTTGTTCTTGATGATCGGCAAGGTACGCACGCGCATCTTGAGTTGCTTTTCCAGAAGTTGCAGCGAGGTCTTGTTATATTGAAACTTAATGGCCATACTTCTCCGTGTTTTATGACTTCCAGAACTCGTCTACCAGTTCTTTCTTGATATTCACCTCTTCCGGCTTGAAATACTTTGCAAACAGTCCCCATGTGACGTCCAGCATCTCGGTCGTATTCAGATTCACGTCGATGGCCAGCAGCTTGTCGGCATAATCTTTGGCAAAAGCCAGCGTACGGTTGTCATAGTCCGTCAGATCGAAACCATTCTCCATTTTGGTCTTTGCATTGGCCGCATCCGCATAAAGACGCACGGCGGCATTCATGACCTGAGGATGATCCTTACGCGTTTTCTTTCCGGCCACCAATTGTTTCAAGCGCGACAACGAGCGGAATGGATCGACGATGACTTTACCTATATCACTGTCACGACGCAAGAAAAGCTGACCTTCCGTAATATATCCCGTATTATCCGGCACGGCATGGGTGATATCTCCGCCACTCAGTGTCGTCACGGCTATAATCGTGATGGAACCGCCCGACGGGAATTGGACAGCCTTCTCGTAGATCTTGGCCAAATCCGAATACAACGACCCCGGCATGGAATCTTTCGACGGAATCTGATCCATACGATTGGACACGATGGCCAAGGAATCGGCGTAGGACGTCATGTCGGTAAGCAACACCAAGACCTTCTCATTCTTTTCCACGGCAAAATATTCGGCGGCGGTCAAGGCCATATCGGGCACCAACAGTCTTTCCACTGCCGGATCTTCCGTCGTATTCATGAAACTTACGATACGATCCAATGCACCGGCATTGGAAAATACGTTCTTGAAATAAAGGTAATCGTCGTTGGTCATTCCCATGCCGCCCAAGATGATTTTATCGGTCTGTGCACGCAGGGCCACCATCGCCATCACCTGGTTGAAAGGCTGGTCGGGATCGGCAAAAAAAGGAATCTTCTGCCCGGATACCAACGTATTGTTCAAGTCGATGCCGGCAATGCCGGTAGCGATCAGTTCGGACGGTTGCTTGCGACGTACGGGATTCACCGACGGACCGCCGATTTCCACCTCCACACCTTCCACTTCCGGACCGCCGTCGATCGGATTGCCGTAAGCATTGAAAAAACGTCCGGCCAACTGTTCACTCACTTTCAGGCTGGGGGCCTTGCCCATGAACACGACTTCGGCATCGGTCGGAATGCCGCCCGTACCCTCGAACACCTGCAAAGTCACTTCGTCGCAGGCTATCTTCACCACCTGAGCCAACTTACCATCCACCGTAGCCAGCTCATCGGCGCCCACGCCCGAAGCTTTCAGCGTACAGGTGGCCTTCGTAATCTGACTGATCTTCGTATATATCTTTTGAAATGCTTTTATTGCCATGATTCTGCCCTGTTTATGATTGCTGTCCATTCTTCACCATCTCTCGAATCTGCCGCTTGTAGTCCTCGAACTTTTCGCTCTTGAATACCGAATAGTTCATCTGCTTACATAGGTTGATCAATATCTTGAAGTAGTCCATCACATCCAAGAAACTGTCGAACCGATATTCGGCACGACAAATATCCACCACCAGATTCAGAATATCCTCCTGACGTTCCATCGGAGTCACGGAATCCACCTCGTCGAAAGCGTCCTGCTGCAAGATCACGTAGTCGATGACTTCCGATTTCCAGAAGATGACGTGATAATCCACCGGGACGCCGTCGTCTCCCAAGATATTGATCTGCTCGGCGATCTCCTTTCCCCGCAGCAAACGCGTTTTCAGTTCGTTCACTTTCGTTGTCCACTCACCGTTGATGCGCCGGGCGATATAATCCTCAAACTCGGGATATTCGATGTATTTGGAATAAGATTCTATGGGATTCACTGCCGGATAACGTTTCTTGTCTGCACGATCCTGCTCCAGCGCATAGAAACAACGGGCCACTTTCTTCGTATTTTCCGTTACCGGTTCTTTCAAGTTACCGCCCGCCGGCGACACCGTACCGATGAAAGTGATGGAACCCACTGCCCCGTTATTCAGGTACACATATCCGGCCCGGCCGTAGAAATTGGAGATGATGGCGGACAAATCCATGGGGAAGGCGTCCGGACCGGGCAACTCCTCCATACGGTTGGACATCTCGCGCAACGCCTGCGCCCAGCGCGAAGTAGAGTCTGCCATCAGCAAAACGCGCAAACCCATCGAACGGTAATATTCGGCAATGGTCATCGCCGTATAAACCGACGCTTCGCGGGCGGCCACCGGCATATTGGACGTATTGGCGATGATGATGGTACGCTCAATCAACTTGCGGCCCGTATGCGGATCCACCAGCTCCGGAAACTCCGTAAAGATCTCCACCACCTCGTTGGCACGTTCGCCGCAGGCCGCTATAATCACGATATCCGCCTCGGCCTGCTTGGAGATAGCATGCTGCAACACGGTCTTGCCCGTACCGAAAGGACCGGGAATAAAACCCGTTCCCCCCTCCACAATGGGATTCATCGTGTCGATGGTACGCACTCCCGTCTCCAACAACTTAAACGGACGAGGTTTCTCCTTATAATTCGTCATGGCGACTTTCACGGGCCATTTCTGCACCATTGTCACCGCGATGTCCTCGCCGTCGTCTCCGGTCAGTACGGCCACGGTGTCTTCGCATAAATAGTCCCCTTCCGGCCGAATACTCTTCACCGTCGCCACGCCTTTCATCGCTATCGGTGCCATGATCTTCAGCGGCTGGTAGTTCTCTTCCACTTCGCCCAACCAAGCGGAAGCCACCACCCGATCGCCGGGCTTCGCCAAAGGTTTAAAATGCCATTTTTTCTCCTTATCCAAAGGATAGGTATATTGTCCGCGGCGCAGAAACACCCCTTCCATCTTGTCCAGATCGTTCTGCAATCCATCATAATTCTTCGACAGCATGCCCGGACCGAGCGTCACCTCGAGCATGTGCCCGGTAAACTCGGCCTCAGCGCCTACCCTCATGCCGCGGGTGCTCTCGAACACCTGCACATAGGCATTCCGACCGGAAACTTTGATCACTTCGGCCATCAGGCGGTCGCCTCCGGTCGTGATATAGCAGATCTCATTCTGCGCCACCGGCCCGTCCACCTGTATCGTCACGATATTGGAGATCACTCCAACTACAGTACCTCTTGTTGCCATATTATCTTTTGTTTTCTTTATTTCTTAAATTCTTGAGGGATTTCCACTTCGTTCTTCAGATGCTCCACCAGGTCGCGGAACACCTTTCCGCCCCGTTCCTTGTCAATGGAGGTCCACCGCTCTATGATATCCAATTGAACGAGAAAGGCAAAAAGGCGTTCGATCGAGAAATAGCAGAAGAACGTATGATTTTCCAACCACTCCCATTTCAACAAGTCCAACTTGCGTTCTTTCTCCACAGGGTCGGTCATGTCATGGATGCGCATCACGTCTTCCATATAATCCAGCTCTGCGGTCAGGCCGAAATCCCGCGCGCCGGAGGTAGCCAACGCCTCGGTCACTTCATCCTGTCCCACCAAATAAGGAGCAGCGGCAAAACCGTATTTCCGTCCCGTCAGCGCAATCATGATATTGTTCACGTTACGGCTGAATCCGAACCAGTCGGCCGTGAAGCGATTCTTAAAGCTTCCGGCATAATTGTAATAGGCTGCCGAAAGCACATCTTCGGGCAGCCTTTCCTGTATCTCTTCTAATTCGGAATACGTCGAAATGAAATCATAAAAATAAGCAGGCAATTTACGCCCTTGTTCATCGCCGATCTTCACTTTCTCCACGGCTTCGGCCAAGTCCTGTCGCGAATACATCGCCCGTTCGTCGAAGGGCGCGTCTTCCCCCTTCTCCAAAAAAGCCAAAAGGTTACGATGGTCGTATTTAAGGAAAAACAAAGTGACGAGCTTGCGGTCGGAGGCGGATAATTGCGGCCAATAATCAGCCTTGAAATCCGCCACCGTAAAAGTCAATTTGGCATCGTCCGGCGACAAGTCGGGCATTCCGGCCACCAAATTATAATAGTGTCTCATTCATCTGGCATTTTAGAACAGCATTTCCACCAATTTAGGACGCAGGAGGTCCTTGAAATAAGCCTCGAATTCCGCTTCGCCGAAGTTCACTTTATACGAACCGTCCGCCGGAGCAATGGAAAAAGAAGTCTCTTTCCCGTTCACTTTCTCTATTTTCACGCCCTTATCCAACAAATCCTTGGC
>JAJPYK010000070.1:6593-32604 GCA_021205005.1 Paraprevotella sp.
ACTTCTATTTATTGTTATTGTTACGTATGTTTGCTTTAAATGGCTATTCGTCGGCAGGGGATATGACCACAGACTGGCCGGCGGCCCATTGTTTGGCCACTGTCACCAGAAACTTACCCATGAAATCCATATTTCCGGTCAGTCCCTTTACGGTCTGGCTCACCAGCTTATCGGAAACTACATTCACGATTTCCGACTTTAACGCACCCAGAGCCTGCCCCGCATACAATTTCAGATCCGATTTCGTATTATCGTCCAATTCCTTGGCCTGCTTACGGGCCTGTGCCACGATTTCGGCAGCTTCTTTTTGCGCTTCGGCCACTATTTTTTCGGATTGTGCTTTAGCCTCATCCACCAGGCGTTGCCCTTCGGCATTCCCTCTTTCGACTCCTTCGCGATAAAGTTTATCGGTCAATTCCTGAATCTTTTCCATTGTATTTTAAATCGGTTTGTCTATTTGTGCTCTTTTGCGCGTTAAAAGTAGTCATATTTCCCCGCATGGCAAAATCATAGTAAAAACATTTTTACTATTTAACACAAAAAAAACAAAACGTTCCTCTTCCGTGCGCGCAAAAAGACGTCTTCTCGAAATATTCCCTTGTCTTTTCCCGTTTTTCAGCAAATAAAGTCTTAACTTAGCAGCCTGATTCACTACAAATAGTCTCAATATGCTACAAGGCACAGACTACATAGCCACCTGGTTCTATCGGGAATCGCACGACGAAGCCAGCTTCTATCCGCAAGCCGGCGGACGGGGAGACTCCGCTTTGCTGCATTCCGTATACATGCAAATCCAGGTCCCCTTCTTTACCACTTTCCGCCATTATAATTCCCGGGCCGAACTCTTGTTCTTCACCAACCTGCCGGCCGAAGAACTTCCTCCCGTTCTTCTGGCATTGTTCCGACGGACGGCGACAAAGGTCGTCACCCTGCCCTATCGCAACAAGCCTCCCAAAGGATGGTACAAGGCTTGGATGAATCAATTCTACCTCTACGACATCCTGGTCGAGATGGAACGCCGCATGCAGCCCTCAGACACCTTGCTGGTGTGCGACGCCGACTGCCTGTGCCGCACGCCGTTAGACGACCTGTTTCGGGAAGTTCGCACCGACGGAAGTTCGCTCTACGACATGGAATATCCCTACGAATATCCCATCAACGGCACGTCCCGGAAACAGATGGATGCCGTCTATGAAGCCTGTTACGGTCTGTCGCCGTCCGTTCCCCTATGCTACTACGGAGGGGAGTTCGTCGCGCTGCGCACGGATGCCGTGGCAGGCATCAACCGGGAGTTTCCCCCTCTGTGGAAATTCAACTTCACCCTTCCTGCCGACGCCCCGCGTCTGCACGAAGAAGCGCACATGCTCGGTCTGCTGGCCGAAAGGCTCCATCTGCGCCAGGCCACGGCCAACCGCTACGTGAAACGCATGTGGACCAACCGGTATTTCAACAACGTGCGTCCCGGCGACGAACGCATGCCCGTATGGCATTTGCCCTCGGAAAAGAAACTGGGATTGTATTATTTATACCGCATGCTGGAACGGCAAGGCGATTTCTCCGACGAAGCCCGATTCTGGCGAAAAGCCGGAGAATACTGCGGCATCCCGCACATCGGACTGAAAAAGAAAACGAAGGATCTGCTGACGACCCTTCAAAACAAATTCAAGGCTTAAATGGAAGACAAATCCCTCAAAGAGAAAACAGCCAGAGGATTGATGTGGAGCAGCATCGGCAACAGCGCACAGTTGGTCCTCGGCGCGCTGTTCGGCATCTTTCTGGCCCGTCTGCTGTCGCCCTCCGACTATGGCATGGTGGGCCTGTTACAGGTGTTCATCGTCATCGCCGGCACGCTGCAAGACAGCGGCCTGCGCATCGCTCTGGCCAATCGGAAAGAAGTGCGGCATGAGGACTATAACGCCGTATTCTGGTTCAACATCATCGTCAGCAGCTCGCTCTATGTGGTGCTGTTCTTCCTGGCCCCGTTCATCACGGAATTCTATCAGCAGTCCGACGCCGCCGCAGGCCAGGACCTGTCCAAACTTACGCCGTTGGCCCGTTTCTCGTTCCTGGGGTTCGTCACCGCCAGCCTCGGCACGGCCCATTGCGCCTATCTGTTCCGCACCTTACAGGTCAAGCCCAAGGCCATCATCACCATCACGAGTCTCTGCGTCTCCTGCCTGACAGGCATCAGCATGGCCTATCTGGGCTTTGCTTATTGGGGACTGGCCACACAGGGAGTGGTCTACACCGTTTCCAATACCATCTTGTTCTGGTACTTCTCCAAGTGGAGACCCACGCTCCCCGTTTCTTTCCGCCCGCTGAAAGAGATGTTCGGTTTCAGTTGCAAACTGCTGGCCACGGACATTTTCAACAGCATCAACAGCAATATCCTCTCCGTCATGCTCGGACGTTTCTACTCCGTCAAGAGCGTGGGATTCTACAATCAGGCCAACAAATGGACTTACATGGGGAGCAACTGGATGGTAGGCACGGTGCGCGAGGTGGCCCAACCCGTCCTGCGCAACGTATCCGACGACCGCGAACGCCACCGGCACGTATTCCGCAAGATGTTGCGCTTCACGGCCTTCATCACCTTCCCCGCCATGTTCGGCCTGGCTTTCATTTCCCGTGAACTGATCCTCATCACGGTGACGGACAAATGGCTCGAGAGTGTCCCCTTGATGCAGATTCTGAGCGCGTGCGCATTCACGTTTCCCATCCAGTTCCTGTGCCAGAATCTGGTCATCACCAAAGAACGTTCCGACTTGGTCATGTGGAATACGATCGCCTTGGGAGCGGCCCAGATCGGCATCGTGTTCTTCACCTATCCTCACGGCATCCGCACGATGGTATGCGCTTACGCTTCGATCAACATCCTGTGGTTTTTCGTCTGGTTCTACTTCGTGCACCGCGAAATCGGCCTGCGTCTGCGCGAAGCTCTGCTCGACCTGGCTCCCTACGCCGTCATCGCCGCTCTTTCCATGGCAGTCACCTACTTCGTCATCCGTCCCGTAGAGAACGTCTACCAGCTGTTTGCCCTGAAAATCATCGTGGCTGCTTCGGTCTATGCCTTGCTGATGTGGCTGTGCGGCTCCGCCACCTTCAAGGAGTGCATCGGATTCTTACTGAAAAAGCATACACCCGGAAAATAATCCCGATGGTTCGGCCGAGAAGGCGGCATTCTCCGCTTCCGACCGGTTCGTCTCCCTCATAATCAAGCCAAGGCAAGCTCGGTTCCCCTGTATGCTACATACAAAAAAAATGAGAAAAACAGATCTATCACAAAAAGAATATATAGCTTTGCACTCTCGGAAAAATAAAGGAAATGATCGTCACTCTTTACAGAAAGATGGTCCCGGAAAAGATACGGGACGTAGTCTATAAAGCCTTTTTAGGTGAAGCTCTGAGATTCTATCGCAAATGGTGCCAAAACCGTTTGCATTATCTCATACGCTACTCCGTTATCCCTCCGAAAACGGAAGCCGAAAGAACACTGAAGACATTGGGTCTTATCGGCATTTCTCCCTATCCGTACAAATGGAAATCCGAATACGAACGGAAGAAATGCACAGTGGAGATCGATCCCGACAACTGACTTCCCTATATCATACACCGGGGCAAGAGGCTATATTTCAGAAGAGGCAGCGAAGCCTGCCATATCATACACACTTACAAAACGTTACTGATCGAACAGGATCCGCGCTCGGCTCATCGGTATGTAGAATCCTACGAGGAGTTGAAAGGAAAGGTACTGCTGGACATCGGTGCGGCCGAAGCCGTATTCACGCTTGACACCATCGACCTCATCGAGCATGCTTATGTTTTTGAATGCGACGAAGCCTGGTTGGAAGCCCTGATAGCCAAACTCGCGCCCTGGGCGCACAAGGTCACGTTCGTCAACAAATACGTAAGTGACAAGGATGATAAGGAGAACGTGACGTTGGACACTTATTTCAGCGGCAAGTCCGCCGATCATCTGTTTCTCAAAATGGACATAGAGGGATATGAACAGAAAGCCTTGAAAGGAGCCGAACGCCTGCTGTCGCAAGTCCCCGACATATCCGGATCCGTATGCGTATATCACACAAGGGAAGCCGAAACCGAAATCCGCTCGTTCCTCGAAGACCATCATTTCCGAACCCGTCTCACGCCCGGCTATCTGTACTTCGAGAACGAATTGCGACGCGGTGTCATCCGTTTTGCCAGATAACCTCGCAGAAGGAAAAAGTCAATACAAACGAACACCATCCGTTTTTTCCTGCGCCGATCGGATTCCCGTTCTGCGGCAAATGATCTTTTTTTTCTGCGCCGATCGACGAGCCGATTGGCGCAGGAAAAAAACAAGCTCTGCGGGGAATTCTTTTACGAGCTGTATACCAACATTTTACACACCCGCCTTACTCATTCGATTGCCGCCCTCCAAAGTATGAAAAAGCAAGACATAAAGAGCCATCCGAACCGGAGCGGGACGCGACACCGCCGGAAAAGCGACAGACCGCACCGACCTTGCATCGACATCGGAACCATGCCTGGAAAAAAACAACGGCAATCGTTGTGATTGCCAAAGAGAATACGTAAATTTGCGAAACGAAATTCATCTGACCTCATTGAGGTCAAGCCCGCTAACCGAAATACAAATGGACAAAGCACCCAAAATAGCATTAGTCAAACAAGAAGTATACCAAGACCTGTACGTATGTCCGGTCACGGAAAAAGACCCGGCAACCATTCTTTTCTCTTCCATGGGACGGGTAGGACCGATCGGTCTCACGGCCGACCTGGGAGCCGACTTCTATATCGTGAAAGAAGAGCCGCAATGGGAAACCCATATCTATCGTAAAGTCACCCCGCACATAGCGAAATACCTGTCGATGCTCAAGACGCAAACCTTGGACAAACTGCCGGGACAGGCATTCAAACGTCCCGGAAGCCCATACCCGAACGGACGGTTTGCCGTGGACGGACGCAGCATCGACTGGGGACAATACGACATCGTGATTTCCATCAACGTGTCCCTGCCTGCGGAGGTGGTATTGCAATACCCCCGCACACTGTTCGCCTACATGATAGGCGAGGCCAACATGGCCACGGGAGCGGTGCATTTCGGCTACGACGTCACCTTGAACCAAATGGCCCGCGGTATCGTGGCCACCCAATGCGGTCGGGTGGATTTCCCTTACACGTTCGTAGGCGGCGACACGCTGGAGCGCATCATGAGCCGTTACCTGCAACGCCCGTCGCAACAGAAGGGAGTGTTCATGGAGATCAACTCGACCACCGAAAGGCCGGTCACCCAGGCTCCCCCGCACTTCCGCCCGCTGAAAGAGGCCGGCTACGACATCATCCTGCACCAGCAACGCATCTGCGACAACCTGAAAAATATCTACGATGCCAAATACTTCGTCAAGATGGGCGGACGCACCATCCGGGGCAACTCCGTAGCCGAGGTGGTCTCGCTGGGCACACTGGCCATCATGGACCGCAACGAAGTCATACATAAAGAGTTGATCATCGACGAATGCCATGTGACGAGTATGGAAGAAATGACTGCCCTGATCAACCGACTGGAAAAAGACCCTGCACGCTACCAGGCCTTGCTGGCCAAGCAACGCGCCGTGTTGCAAGACTTGTTTTTCGACCGTCCGCTGCAATCGTTGCTCAATTGTTTGCAGGACAAACGGCAAAAGAGCCGACCCCACTCCTACACGTTGTGGGACAAATTGTACGACCGTCAGTGCCTCCTCCCATTGAAATGCCTATGACAGCCCCGATATTGCTATTCGTCTATAACCGGCCCGCCCACACGCGGGAAGCCGTAGAATCACTGCAAAGGAACTTGCTGGCTGCCGAGAGCGAACTCTTTGTCTACTCCGACGGCGCCAAGGACGAAACCGCGCAAAAAGACGTGGACGAGGTGCGACGCTTCGTCCGCCACATCGTAGGATTCAAGAACGTGACGCTCGTGGAACGCGAAACGAACTGTGGGCTGGCACGGAACATCATCGACGGCGTGACCTCCGTAATCCGACGTTACGGACAAGTCATCGTGCTGGAAGACGACCTCGTCGTGGCGCCTCATTTTCTGGAATTCATGAACGACGCCCTCGACACTTACCGCGACACGCCCCGCGTGGGTCATATCCAGGCCTGCGACTTTACGGGCGACCCGACGCTGCCCGACACCTTCCTCATTAAATGGACCGGGAGCTGGGGCTGGGCCACGTGGCAACGGGCATGGCAGCATTTCAACCCCGACGGCAAGGCCTTGCTCGAAGAACTGGAACGACGGAAACTGACCCGCGCATTCGACTTCAACGGCACCTACGGATACACCCGCATGCTGCGCCGCCAGACGGAGGGAAAAAACAATTCATGGGCCATACGGTGGAACGCCTCGCTGTTCCTGCAAGACATCCTGTCGCTCAACGTGGGCAAGTCGCTCGTAATGAACAACGGCTTCGACGGCAGCGGCACGAACTGCGGGGGAGGCAACTTGTACCGCTCGGGCCTCTATCCCCAACGGCTTCCGGTGGAAAAAATCGAACCGATAGAAGAAAATCCGGCCGCAAGAGCAGCCTACGTGCGTTATTATGCCCGCACCAATTCGTTCATGGCCAAGGCAATAAGACGATTGAAACGCACGCTCAAAGGAGACTTCGGAGCGTAAAATCAGGGACGAAACTCAATAAACCTCAAGGGATGACGAGCCTATCCGGCCAATAATCCTTATCTTTGCAGAAAGAATACAACTCATGAGAGTCCTCATTGTCAATACATCCGAGAATATCGGCGGCGCGGCCATCGCAGCCAACCGACTGATGGAGGCGCTGAAAAACAACGGCGTCAAAGCTAAAATGCTGGTCCGGGACAAACGGACGGAACAAATCACGGTGGCGAGCCTGCCTCAATCGCCGATGCTGAAAGCCAAATTCGCATGGGAACGGTTCTGCATCTGGAAAGCCAACCGGTTCAGCAAACATAACTTGTTTCAGGTGGATCTGGCCAACACGGGTACCGACATCACTTCGCTGCCGGAATTCAAGGAAGCGGACGTCATACACCTGCATTGGGTGAACCAAGGATTCCTCTCGCTGAAAGATATCCGTCGCTTCATAGAGACCGGAAAACCGATAGTGTGGACGATGCACGACCAATGGCCGTTCACGGGCATCTGCCATTACAGCGGTACGTGTACGAAATACCGGACGGAGTGCCATCATTGTCCGATGCTGGCCGGAGGCGGCAGCAGCCACGACCTCTCGGCCAAAGTCTTCCGCCGCAAACAAAACATGCTGCACGGAGCGCACATCATCTTCGTGGCTTGCAGCCGTTGGCTGGAAGGTCTGGCACGACAAAGCTCCCTTCTGGTAGGACAGGAAGTCACGTCGATCCCGAACACGATCAACACAAACGTTTTCCATCCGATGGAGCATATGCAAATGCGCCTGCAATGCGACTTGCCCATCGACAAGAAACTGCTGCTCTTCGGGTCGCTCAAAGCCACCGATCCCCGCAAAGGCATCGACTATCTGGTAGAAGCCTGCCGGCTGTTGAAGGAGAAACATGCGGAATTGGCCGCACAAATCGGTATCGTGGTGGTGGGCAACCGGGCCGACCAGATACGTTCCCTTTTCCCTTTTCCCGTCTACGCCATCGACTATGTAGGCAACGAAAAACAGATGGCTCGGCTGTACAACACGGCAGACGCCTATGTCACGCCCTCGCTCGAAGACAATCTGCCCAACACTATCGTAGAAGCCCTCTCGTGCGGCATACCCTGCGTGGGATTCAATGTGGGGGGCATACCCGAAATGATCGAGCACCGCAAGAACGGTTATTTGGCCGAGGCATGCAACGCCGAGGACCTGGCTGAAGGCATACGTTTCGTACTCGAAGCCCCCGCCCCCGAGGATTTGTCCGCTCAGGCCGTTCACTCGGCTTTGGCCAAATACGGAGAAAATAATATCGCCTCCAAATATATCGCCGTTTATCGACGCGCATCCGACAAGACATGAAAAGAACCGCACAGACACCTGCCCCTCCTCCCGTAGTCACCATCGCCACTGTCACCTATAATGCAGAGAAGACATTGGCCCGCACCTTGAAGAGCGTGGCCGGACAGTTTTACCCGCACATCGAGCTTCTCATCATAGACGGCTGTTCCACGGACCGTACCATGGAACTGATCCATCAGTATGTCGACGACAATGCCAACCGAGAATATCCGCACGACATTCGTGTCATACGCGAACCGGACAAAGGCTTGTATGATGCTATGAACAAGGCGCTGAACCATGCCCATGGCGATTACATCGTATTTCTGAACGCCGGCGACGAACTTCACGCCCCCGACACACTGAAACAGACGTTCGGCCTTATGAAGGCGACTCCCGGCCACATGCCCGGCGTCGTCTACGGGAACACGGACATTGTAGACTGCAACCGGAATTTCATTTGCCACCGTCGCCTGAGACCTCCCAAGCATCTGAATTGGAGAAGTTTCTGTTGGGGCATGTTAGTGTGCCATCAGTCGTTTTATGTTCGCACGTCATTGGCGAGACAGGTACCTTACAATTTGAATTATCGCTTCTCCGCCGACTATGATTGGTGCGTACGTGTGCTCAAACAGGCTCAAGCGCAAAATTGGCCTGTCCTCAACAGCGGATGCATCATGACCGATTATCTGAACGAGGGACTGACGACCAAGAATCATAAGGAGTCGCTGAAAGAACGTTTCCGCATCATGACGACCTATTACGGCTGGCTGCCTACACTGTTGCTGCACGGCTGGTTCGTGCTGCGGGCCATCCTGAAACCGTGACGTTCTCTTCTTCCCCGACATTCCCCCGGTGAAGCCTCTATTCTATTTTATGGTGCATTTGTGATTGTATGCGCCTTGTGTCGATTGTACTTTTGTGCATTCATTCACACTTATGATTACTGACACATGAAACACACTATCACATCTTCTTTTTTGTGTTTTCAACTGTTTTTCACTCCGCTTGCGGCACAACAGGCGACTTCTTTCGAGAAAGTGGGAAGCGGACCCGAATCGGAACAGGAATTTTTTCCTGGCGAACACCGGGCACGTCCCGTCATGGGAGATTACACCTGTAGCGGGCGCATGGGCGTATTCTCGGGCGGACAGGATCTGGGAGGCTCTTCGGGATGGTACGACGACAGCCGATGGGGCGACCAAGGCGACGGGACCTTTGCCAATCCCGTATTGAACGGCGACTTATCCGACCCGGACGTCATTCGCGTGGGAGAGAAATACTATATGATTTGTTCCGATTTTCATTTCATGGGCATGCAGGTGTTGGAATCGGACGACATGGTGAACTGGAAATTTATCGGCCAGATCTTCCACCGCATCGACCTGAAGGGCTACTCCGACATGAGCAAGTACGGAGGCGGAAGCTGGGCACCGGCCCTGCGCTACCACGACGGTAAATTCTGGATGTACGTATGTACGCCCGACGAAGGGCTGTTCATGTCCACAGCAACCGACCCGGCAGGTCCCTGGAGTCCGCTCTATCAGGTGAAAAACGTATCGGGATGGGAAGATCCGTGTCCGCTATGGGACGACGACGGACAGGCCTATATCGGACGAAGCCAACTGGGAGGAGGTCCCATCATCATTCATAAAATGAGCGCGGACGGCAAAAGTCTGCTTGACGAAGGCCGCACGGTATACGAAGGACCGACGGCAGAAGGTACGAAACTGTTCAAGAAGGACGGCTATTATTACCTCAGCATCCCCGAAGGCGGAGTAAGTACCGGCTGGCAAACCGTCATGCGCTCCAAAAGCATTTACGGTCCTTACGAGGCAAAACGGGTGTTGGAAATGGGCTCAACTCGAGTGAACGGCCCGCACCAGGGCGCATTGGTCGACACGCCTGAGGGAGAATGGTGGTTCTATCACTTCCAGTCGGTCGAACCCCAGGGCCGCGTGGTGCATTTGCAACCTGTGACGTGGAAAGACGGATACCCCGCAATCGGTACTGACTACGATCGGAACGGTATCGGAGAGCCGATGAAAATCTGTCGCAAACCGTCTGTCGGTATAGAAAACCGACCTTATGCTCCTCAATCCGACGACAGTTTTGAATCCGAAGAATTAGGCACACAGTGGCAGTTCAACCATAATCCGCATGACGAATACTGGTCGTTGACGGCACGTCCGGGCTGGTTGGACATCTGCCCCCAAAAGGCCGACAAACTTCGCGATGCCGTCAACCAATTGACCCAGAAGACTATGGGATACAGAGGCGTGGCCACCGTAAAAATGGACTTCTCTCAATTGGAAAGCGGTGGACGCATGGGATTGGAATGCATCGGCAACAAATTTGTGGGCTGCGGCGTGACGATGGTGGAACAGAATGGCACTGTCAAGCCGATGTTGTATAGGGAAACCGATGGCACAGCCACGACTTATCTCAATTTATCCGCTTTCATGGAGAAGGGAATTTATATCCGTCTGGAAATAGATGGGCTGAAGAACCTGCATCAATATTATTACAGTACGGACGGAAAGACGTTCGTCAAATACGGCGATACGTTCTCTTCGGGTCCCGGAGACTGGAAGGGCCGTCGCGTCGGCCTGTATGCCTACACCACGAAGGATGCCGGCGGAAATGCCTATTTCGATGAATTTACTTACCGATTCGACGGTCCCGGCGGCCTGGATACCAATCCTTAAATCTCCGACAACATGAAAAGACATATTCTTTACGGGGTCATTGCGCTGACCATGTGCGGCAATGCCCATGCCCACGTATGGGATGAACTGGCCATTCTGGCCCGTCCCAACGCCGACGGTACATTCACTTTAGATCAATACAGCTTCCTGCAACCCACAACGTATACGAACGCTGTATTCTTCGACTTCGACAATGACGAGAATCTCGACCTGTTGGTCATGGGACAGGGAGGAGACTGGAATATCAGCGGCGACCTCAAATTCGTCACGCTCTACCGAAATCTGGGAGCCGAGGAGAACTATCGGCTGGAGCGGATACCGGATGCCGGTTTCCTGCAAGCCCGTGACGAAGGATTCTACAACCCGATCTCTACGGGCGATTTCAATCATGACGGATATACCGATGTCGTCGTGATGAACTACCGCGACGGACGTCACATCGACTTATATCTGAACGATAAAGGAACGGGACGCTTCATCCGTCAGAACATTACATTCGAAGGAGCGACCAACGGCTCGGTCATGTTCGGCGATTTGAATAACGACGGTTGGCTGGACATCGAATATTCCGGATACAGCGACCGGACATCTACCGCACTCAAAACGTACATCAATCAAAAAGACGGCACCTTCGCGGACCGTACGCCCGCCGGAATCTCCGGCGCATTCCAGGGACAGTCCACTTTGGCAGATATAGACGGGAACGGAACAATAGACATTATCAGTACCGGAAACGGTGACAATTGGTCTTGTCTGGCTTCGATCTATTACAACACGATAGCAGACGGCATACAGACCTACCGCTACGTGCCGGAAACGGAAAGTTGCATTCTCGGAGCAAGCAGGGCCAATCCTTTGGTGGTTGACCTCAACGCCGACGGACGAATGGATATGGTGGTGAACGGCGAACCCGACGACGGATCGGGATTCCGGACCCGAATCTATTATCAGGATGAAGCCGGAAAATTCAAAATGGACGTTTCCTATCCGGTCGTTCCCGTAAATCAGGATGGCGGAATCAATATGGGCGACTGGAACGGCGACGGAAATATGGACCTGATTGTAGGCGGTTATATCGGAACTTTAGAGCCGGACGCTCCGGCCTGCTACTCTTCACCGCTCAGAGTATACGAGAACCGACCGGAACAAAACGGACTGAAAAGCAACACCATTCCGGACGCTCCGGATCGAATCTCGGCAGAAATACAGAACGACGAAATGGTGATCACATGGAACGACGGTGCGGACACAGAAACTCCTGCCGCAGCCTTGCGCTACAACTTGTTCGTCCGGAACGAAGACACGGGAGAGACCTACACGATGATTCCCGCCGACCGGACCTCCGGCAAACTCAAAGTGGGCACGGATCTGCAAACCTCACTCTCTTCAAGCGTAAAAACCTACCGCCTCCGTCCCTTCGGACAAGGACTTTATACGGTGGGCGTGCAAACACTGGACCAAGCTTACGCCGGCAGTCCGTTCAAAACCTGCACCCTCACCGTAACGACCGCCGTCACATCGGCATCCCTCGGCACTTCGCTCGAAATCGCCCGTCACGGCCTCAACATCAAGGTGAAAAGTGACCGGAACGAGCCGGTGAAGATCTATACGCCCGACGGTATGCTCGTCTCACAAGGCATCACCAACGAACCGATTCTTCTGCCCGCACGGGGAATATACCTCGTTGCAGCAGGGCCACGCAAAGGAAAAATCATATTATAAAGCCATACAAAGGATACCTTCACATCGGGGCGGACTTTCCGGAAAGTCCGCCCCGATGTCATTTTCCGCAGAATCATCAGCTCCCATACGAAAACAAAACTTCCGTATCCTTATGAAGAATACGGAAGCCCGGAATTTTCCTTTCACTAATCGCTTAATAGTGTATTACGGAAAAAGTGTTTCTAAAATCCTGAAATCAATCTTCATCCCTAAACGAATACCTATCAAACCAATCATTAACCTAATCTCAATATTAACTAACTGCATTGCAAAGGAAATAAACTTTTAGGAGACTACATAGAACAATATGCTCAAAAATTAGAAAAATCTTATCATCAATCTGAAGATTGTATTTATCTGAGCAATCAGAAACAGTCCGACAAATCCTAAAACCGGCCTATACCGCTGGTTTTCAACGCATTTTTCATTATTCGTACCTTTCCCCTGCCATAACGTCTGTTTCAAGGCCAAACGGGACGCATCGTTCAAAACGTCCTCATCCATCGGGAGTCCTTTCATTTTTAATTCCGCCTTTTCCTTATCAATTCTGCTATTATATTTCCCCGCATCTTGTGTTTTTATTGTAACTTTGCATCGAAATATGAATCAAATTCTCATGAACATATCGGATGCGTCCTTTTCGGACTTATTAGATAAAGTATCGAGCGGGGCCGAACTCGACCGGGAAGAATGGAGAATGTTGCTGGACCGGCCCGATGAAAGCCCAGACCAATACCTCCGTGCCCGCGCCACAGAAGTGGCCCGTCAGCACTTCGGCAACGGAATTTATCTGCGCGGATTGATTGAAATTACCTCTTGGTGCCGCAACAATTGTTACTATTGCGGCTTACGACGCTCCAACCGTTTTGCATCGCGCTATCGTCTCACCACGGAAGACATCCTTTCATGCTGCCGCGAAGGGGCGGGACTCGGACTGAACACATTCGTATTGCAAGGCGGAGAAGACGACGGACAGGACGACAATTGGATAGAAAACACCATACGCGCCATACGCGCCGAAATTCCGGATCAGGCCATCACTCTTTCAGTGGGAGAACGTAGTGAGGATGCCTACCGGCGTTTCCGTGAAGCCGGTGCCGACCGCTATTTGCTCCGACACGAAACACGTAACGACGCACACTATGCACAACTGCATCCGGCAGAGATGAGCGCATCGCATCGCAGAGCATGCCTGCGCACGCTCAAGGCCCTGAACTTCCAGACCGGAGCCGGCATGATGATCGGAACACCCGGACAGACGACAGACTGCCTGCTGGACGACATCGCTTTCCTGGAGGAACTCCGACCGCAGATGATCGGCATCGGCCCTTTCATCCCGGCAGCCCATACGCCTTTCGCACACCGACAAGCCGGTTCGATACCCCTGACACTCCGGTTGGTGGCCTTGATGAGGCTCCGTTTTCCACACGCCCTGATCCCTTCTACAACGGCCTTGGCCACACTCAACGGAGGAGGACGGGCAGCCGGCATCCTGTCGGGCGCCAATGTCGTCATGCCCAATCTTTCTCCTCTCGCCGTGAGAGGCCAATACAGCATTTACGACCATAAGGCATGCCAAGGCGGCGAATCTGCCACAGGACTGAGACTTTTGGAACAAGAATTGAATCAAATCGGATCTCGCATCGTCTACGGACGCGGCGATTACTCCACATAAAAACAGACCCAACGATGTATGATGTAAAATCCGAACGCGCAGAAGAATTTATCTCCGACGAGGAGATCCGCGAAACAATAGCTTATGCCGAGCCCCATACACATGACCGCGAACTCATCCTCTCCATCTTGCAAAAAGCCCGTGAATGCAAAGGATTGACGCACCGCGAGGCCGCCGTATTGCTGATCTCCGACGAACCGGACCTGACGGAACAGATGTATGCCCTAGCACGTGAGATCAAACAACGTTTCTACGGCAACAGAATCGTCATGTTCGCCCCGCTCTATCTCTCCAATTATTGCATCAACGGATGCGTATATTGCCCCTATCACGCCAAAAACAAGGGCATACGCCGACGCAAGCTGACGCAGGACGAGATCCGACGGGAAGTGATCGCCCTGCAGGATATGGGACATAAACGGCTGGCCTTGGAAACGGGAGAGGATCCGCACCACAACCCGATAGAATATGTATTGGAAAGCATCCGGACCATCTACGGCATCAAACATAAGAACGGAGCCATACGGCGCGTCAACGTGAACATCGCGGCCACGACCGTAGAGAACTACCGTCGGTTGAGAGACGCCGGCATCGGCACTTATATCCTCTTTCAGGAAACTTACAACCGCGCCAACTATGAAGCCTTGCATTCCACCGGCCCGAAAAGCAACTATGCTTATCACACCGAAGCCATGGACCGGGCCATGACGGGAGGAATAGACGACGTGGGCATCGGCGTACTGTTCGGCCTGGAGACCTATCGCTACGACTTTATCGGACTGTTGATGCACGCCGAACATCTGGAAGCCCGTTTCGGCGTGGGACCGCATACCATCAGCGTGCCGCGCCTCTGTCCGGTCGACGATATAGATACGGCGGACTTCAAGAACTGCGTCCCCGATGATGTCTTCCATAAAATCGTGGCCATCCTCCGCATCGCCGTACCCTATACGGGCATGATCGTTTCCACGCGCGAAAGTCCGGCCAGCCGCGAAAAAGTATTGGAACTGGGCGTATCCCAATTAAGCGGCGGTTCGCGCACCAGCGTGGGAGGATACGTACACGAGGAAAGTGCAGACGAGAACTCGGCCCAATTCGACGTATCCGACCGCCGTACCTTGGACGAAGTCGTGGGCTGGCTGCTCGACTTGGGCTATCTGCCCAGCTTCTGCACGGCCTGTTACCGCGAAGGACGCACCGGCGGCCGTTTCATGTCGCTGGTCAAAAAAGGACAAATCGCCAACTGCTGCCTGCCCAATGCCCTGCTGACGCTGAAAGAATATCTGGACGACTATGCTTCCCCCTCCACCCGCGCCAAAGGCGAGGCCATGATCGCCCGTCTGTTGGAAACCGTACCCGGAGATAAAGTAAGAGAGAAAGCCCGCAAATACTTGTCGGCCATCGCTGACGGTCAACGGGATTTCCGTTTTTAAACCTACGACACCCCACACGATGAAAGAAGAGACCCCGAGAGCCAACCGCTTCCATATCGGACTGTTCGGCCGGCGAAATTCCGGCAAATCCTCCCTGTTGAACACCCTGACAGGCCAGCACGCCGCCGTTGTATCCGACGTTCCGGGCACAACGACCGACGCCGTACTGAAAAACATCGAATGGCCGGGCATCGGCGCAGCCGTACTGGTCGATACGGCCGGTTACGACGATGAAGGACCGTTTGGAGAATTGCGCATACGGCAAACCCGACAGGCCGCGCGCCGGATCGACCTGGCCCCCGTCGTGGTGACCGGTGAGCCGGACGACGCCCATGAGGAACGCGCATGGGCAAAACAATGGAAGGCAGACGATATTCCCGTACTTTACTTATATAATAAGGTAGATGCAGACGGCGGACGCTTTGCCCGTGAATGGGAGAAATGTTTGGACGCCACGGTCATCCCCGTATCCGCACATACCGGCGAAGGCCTCCCGGAAGTACGCGAAGCCGTAACCGGCATATACCGCAGCACGGACGAGATAGACGACCTGACCGGATCGTTGGCCCAAACCGGCGATGTAGTCGTACTGGTCATGCCGCAAGACATTCAGGCCCCCAAAGGCCTGCTGATCCTGCCACAGGTACAGACCCTGCGTAACCTGCTGGACAAACGATGCACGGCCGTCTGCTGTACCGCCGACCGGCTGGCTCCGACACTGTCCGCACTGCCGCAACCTCCCGCACTGATCATCACCGACTCGCAGGTATTTCCACAAGTAGAGGCCCTTTGTCCGCCTTCCACCCGACTGACGTCCTTCTCCGTCCTGTTTGCCCGTTACAAAGGCGACATCCGCCTGTTTCTGGCCGGAGCGGCCTCCCTGTAAAACCTGCGCCGCGACGCCCGCATCCTGATAGCCGAGGCCTGCACCCACGTACCGCAACACGAAGACATCGGACGGGTGAAACTGCCCCGACTGCTGCGCCGCAAGTTCGGCGATGAGCTTCGCATCGACGTCGTATCGGGCAATGACTTCCCCGAAGATCTTTCAGGCTATGACCTGGTCATCCACTGCGGAGCCTGCATGTTTACGCGCCGCCACGTACTGAACCGTCTGCGACGCGCCCGCGCCTGCGGCGTGCCCGTGACGAACTACGGCATCGCCATCGCGGCTCTGACCGGCATCCTGGACCGCGTAGACACTGCATTGGACTGAAAAAACATCTTTCTGCGGACAGAAAATCGGCAAAAGACAAGGAGACTCGGCGGTAGTTTCGTACCTTTACATCTTTATTCATACACCCCGATTATGCAAGCACTCAAAGAGCGCATCCTGCGCGACGGAAAATGTTTTGAAGGAGGCATCCTGAAAGTGGACAACTTCATCAATCATCAGATGGATCCCATTCTGATGAAGTCGATGGCCGTAGAGTTCGTCCGACGGTTCGCCGGAGAAGACATCAATAAAATACTCACCATCGAAGCCAGCGGCATCGCCCCCGCCATCATGGTGGGCTATCTGCTGGAGCTTCCGGTCGTGTTTGCCAAGAAAAAGAAACCGAGTACGATGGAAAACATGCTGACCACTCAAGTTTTTTCTTTCACCAAAAACAATACCTACGACGTATTCGTATGCAAGGATTATCTACATCCGGGAGATAAAGTGCTTTTCATCGACGACTTTCTGGCCAACGGCAATGCAGCCAAAGGCATCATAGACCTCGTGCAGCAATCGGGCGCAGAGCTTTCCGGCATGGGTTTTCTCATCGAAAAAGCGTTCCAGCATGGCGGCGATGCCCTGCGCGACCGAGGTATTAGAGTGGAATCTTTGGCCATAATCGAAAGTCTGGAAGGTTGCCGCATACGGCTGAAAGAATAATTTCCCGCCCCTATTCCGACACTCGGCATCCCCCCGCCTGAAGTCCGAAAATCAATCTCCGCAGATTGATTTATTTTTCTCCGCAGATTGAAAAATCATTCGGCGCAGATTGATAAATCGTTCTCCGCAGATCGGTAATCGAATAAAATTACCGTTACACAACGAGCGTCATGTTTCCTTTTATTTTTTAGCATAAAAATGTTTTTTTCTCAAAAGACACAGCGTGCGCTCCTTATGACATTATGTACAACCATTAGCCCCCAAAGGCTCTCATATAACCATTTCAGATTACACAAATACAGTAAAATAGCTATTTTATCGAAAAAGTAACAAACCAAAATAGCCACATATAGGTATTGTGCAATGTGTTTACTATTCCTAATTTTGCCTCACAAAAATCAAAAGCGAGAATCAGATGAAGAGAGCCATAGCCGTATGGTTGATACTGCTGCTTGTCTATCCGGTCATCTGCGCACAAAACGCCATTACGGCGACAGTCACCGACAAGGAGACACATGAGCCTCTGATAGGTGCGGTAATACGTTTGAAGGATGACAGCATACACTCAGTGACCTCTGATGCCAACGGTCTGTTCACGCTCAAGGCATCGGTCGGCGACACAGCCTACGTATCTTATTTAGGATACGGCACACAACCTATATGCCTGCAACAAGGTAAAGTTTATGGGTTGTCTCCTCAAACCCGTCAACTGAATGACGTCGTAGTGACGGCCACCGAATCGAAAAGCCTTACCAGCGCGTCGGAAATCGGCCAACACGCCATGGAGCATCTGCAACCCTCCAGCTTCACGGACTTGCTGGAACTGCTGCCCGGCGGACAGGCTCGTGACCCGTCATTGGCCTCGCCCAACACCATCCACCTGCGCGAAGTTCCCGTCTCTGACGGCAATTATAACACGTCCTCTTTAGGCACGGCATTCATCGTGGATGGCGCGAGGATCAGTACGAACGCCAACATGCAACATTTGTCGGGGGCCGTCGACAACACGGCCGTATCGCGCGACTTTACCAATGCGGGAGTGGATATGCGTGCCATCTCTACCGACGACATACAAAAAGTAGAGATCGTGAGAGGCATCCCCTCGGTCGAATACGGCGATCTGACCAGCGGACTGGTAAAAATTCAACGCAAAAAAGGCGGGCATGACTTGTCCGCCCGATTCAAAGCCGACATGGATACCAAACTGTTCTATCTGGCTAAAGGTATGGAATGGGAAAAGAGACGGATCACCTTGAACGTCAGCGCCGACTACATGGACAACCGTGCCGACCCCAGAAACATATTGGAGACGTACAGCAGAATGACCTTTTCGGCACGAACGTCCAAGCAGTGGCAACTGGACGGCTACACGGTGGAACTGGACGTGAACGCGGACTACGGCGGTTCTTTCGACAAGGACAAGGTGGACCCCGACCAGAACTACGGCAACGTAGACAAATTCTCCCAAGAATATAATCGTATGGCCACGGATATTTCATTCGAACTGTCCAACAAACACCAGCAATCCTGGTTCAAGACGTTTTCCGTCAAAACTACGGTCTCTTACGAGAAAGACCAGACGCCCCGTACCCGACAGGTGCAGATGGACAGCGAGAAGCCGGCAGCGACATCGACTCAAGACGGCGAATCGGACGCCGTACTGATCTATCCCTACCGCTACGCGGCTTCGCAAAGTGCCGACGGCGAACCTTTGAGCATCTACGCCAAAGCCGAAGCCGAGTTCACCGTGCCTCAACTGAAAAAATACAGCCTGTCTCTATTGGCCGGCACCGATTGGCAAATGGATAAAAACTACGGTGCAGGACAAGTGTTCGACCCATATCATCCGCTCTATCCCAACAGCTATTCGCGTCCCCGGCCTTACTATGACATCCCGGCATCGCATATCGGAGGAGTCTATGCCGAAGCCACGGCCGGTATCCCTTTCGGTGATTTCCGGCTGGACCTGCAAGCCGGCATCCGAGGCACCGATTTGTTCAACCTCCCGGCATCCTATGCCATGCACGGCAAGGTATATGCCGATCCGCGCGTCAATGCCGGCATCACGCTGCCGGCGTTCCATGTAAGCGGCAAGGATATGATCATCCGCTTCACCGGCGGCATCGGACAGCACACCAAGACACCGACCTTGGACCAACTCTTTCCCGAAAACATGTATCTTGACTTGGTGGAACTCAACTATTATCATGCCATAAGGGAGTATCGCCGCATCTATCTCCGCACCTATATCGTGGACCAGGCCAACCGTCAGCTCCGGCCCGCCCGCAACCTGAAGTGGGAGGCCGCCGTAGACGCTTCGTGGCGCGGCAACCGATTCACCCTGACCTATTTTGAAGAGAATATGAATTCAGGTTTCCGTACGATGGATATCTATGCCCCCTATGCCTACAAACAATACGACGCCTCGGGCGTCGACGCCAATGCGCTGACAGGACCGCCCGACATCGCCACACTGCCTTATCAAGAAAAGAAGGAACTGCTGGCACATAATATCACGTCCAATGGCAGCCGCACCTTCAAACAGGGAGTGGAGCTCACGATGTCGACCGTGCGCGTGCCGGTCGTCAACACCCGACTGACCGTCACGGGAGCATGGTTCAAGTCGGAATACCACAACTCACAGGACATTATGAACCGGCCTTCTTACACCGTGGACGGACAACGCATCAATTATGAGGGCATCTATCGGGACGACGACGGTTACATACGCGAAATGTACAATACGAACTTCACTTTCGACACGGACGTCCCCAAACTAAAGCTGGGCATATCACTTTCGCTGCAATGTATGTGGCTGACGGCGGAACAGAGCATGCCCAAGCAAAAAACGCCCGACCGCTACATGGATGCGGACGGCGTGATAAGGCCATTCACCGAGAGCGACGCACAAGATCCCGTGCTGCAACTGCTCATCCGTCCTTACAACCCGGCACAGGCCGAACGTCAGACGGAGCCGTTCAGCATGAACGTGAACCTGAAGGCCACCAAGAAACGGCTCAACGACAAGATTATGGTGGCATTGTTCGTGAACAAGCTGTGGGATGCACATCCCGACTACGTACGCAACGGCTATCAAGTAAGACGCTACGTCAACCCTTATTTCGGGGTGGAACTGAATTTTAAACTATAATGATCATGAAGAGAAAGGAATACCGGCATCGCCTCTTGCGATACGGCGGTTTGTCGGCCGTCGTATTAGCGACCGTCTTATCCTTAGGCAGTTGTCACAAAGAATACGACGACTATTCCACAACGGCGGTCATCACTTTGGAGACTACGGGCGTAACAAAGATCCAGCGTATCCCAGGCACGGCCGTCATGACCAATCTGAACAACAAACAGCAGTTCTCCTCTTCCGATTTCGACGGAACTACTATTTATATAGATGTGTTCCGGGGCGCTTACTCCGCCGATGTGGAAGGCGCCTTGGTCTACACCGATTCCATCGGTCAGGAGCAGACAAAGATGTTCAGAGCGTCCACATCCTACTGCGAGGCTATCAGTCATCCGGCTCCCATCCGTCTGAAACTCATATACTTGTAAGATGAAAATGCGTAGTTTTTTTTCTCCTGATCGCCCTCCTTTCCGCCAGCTTCCAGGCCGTGGCTGCCGATACGGACAGCCTCGCGATAGCCGAGCATAAACGCCTGCAACACGATATGCCGGGCGGCAAAAGCGGAAATCCTGCGCTGAAAGTAGATTTCTATCGGCTCTCTTACTCCGAGATTCTGGCCGATTTCAGCTATCGCAATGCCAATACTCCCCTACTTTATCAGACCGGAAAGGTACCATGTTCGGTCTTATCGAAGCCGACTCCTATTTAAGACTGAGTCCCTCCACGACGGTATGGGGAGAGGCGTCATACCGCAACGGGAAAAGGCGCGCGGTGAAATGGAACTCTACCGCCGACTACCTGTTACTCTACCCCTATGTCATGGCCGACAGCGTAGGCGGTGATCTCACATGCGAGCAGTATACCTTTGACGGAGGATGGGCATGGCAAAACGGACGTTTCGCCATCGGGGCGGAAGTCAGTTTCCGCGCCGAACACGAATACCGGACCATCGATCCGCGTCCGCGCAGCATCGTTACCGAACTGAACGCCCTTGTAGGAGCGTCATACAGGTGGAAATCTTACACCTGGGGAGTGACCGCCGGAGGGCAATTCTACAAATAGACCAACAGTGTCATCCTCATGAACGAAACGGGAGGAGTACCCGAATACCAGATGGTAGGTTTAGGAGCGGACTATGCCCGCTTCTTCAGCATTGCTTCTTCTGCCTATTATAAAGGTACGGGCTTCAACATCGGGGCGGATGTGAAACAGTCCCATGGTCAGGGACTGCAATTTTCCGGAGGATACCAATACAGACCTTACGACCGCATTCTGACCGATCTCAACGCCTTGCCCCTCACCACGCTCTATCTGAAACGCCTGCATGGAGAACTTGAATGGAAAGCCGCAGGACAAGTCGAATGGAGCGTCTTCGCAGGAACGGATTATGAGAAACGTACAGGTGACGAACAGATTGCCGGCAATTCCTCGGCTTCCGAGTATCGCATCTTAGGCAAACTCACCATGTATCATGCTCATAACGCTTCCTATTACGGCGGAGGCTGTGTCAGCCGGGCACAGAATCGCAACCGTTGGAGTGCGGAATTAAAAGGAGGCTGGATCGACTTCGCCGAACATTATATCTACCCCGTACGCAAACTCTCCTTCGGAAAGTTTTTTGCCGATCTCCAAACTCAGTGGATCCATTCTTTCAGAAATAACGGACTGCTGACCTGCGGTATCGACAGCCGATATTATGCCAACAGCCAAAAAGACATCACCATGCCTTATGCGCTGATGGACGAGCTCAATACCGACCTCGTAGGACACACTTTCGACAGCAGTACGGCCAATTATGGCACGGCCGGCTTCGACGTGCGTTATGACCATCCGATCAAATCTTCCGGCCGTTACGGCGTCTTCGCCACGCTATCCGGACATTGGACCGGCAATGGAAACTACCATGAAACCGACTTGAACATGGCAGTGGGAATGACTTTCTAAGAACAACAGAGAAATTCCTACCGACCGCATAAAAGATATATTTAAACAGTAACTACATTTATAAAAAACGATTGTAAAATGAAAAGAAGAAACTTATTTATTGTGCTTGCAGCCACTTTGGGCTGTATGTCCATGATGTCTTGTCAGGACGATGATACGGGAGAAAATACGGCAAACGCAGAAAAGGCATCTTTTGCCCTCTCGCTTCAGATGCCGGTAGACCGGAAAGATCCCAAATTATTGGAGGCCACGGCTACACTGGTGAATGTCGCAACCAAGGAAACTTTCACCACCGACAATTTCACGAAGAACGGAGACGAGTATATCGATACGTGATCTATCCCGGAAGGAACATACTCCTTGAACGTAACGGGAAAAATAGATTATCTCTTTGAAGATTCGTTACGCCAGACACAAGCTGTCAAATCTACGCGAGATAATGTGGTAATCACCTCTAAACAGGAAACCAACAAGCTGAACATGGCTTTGAACATCTATAACGCACAGGACGGCCTGGTCATCTCCGAAATATTCTACACCGGAACACTGACACCGGACGGCAAGATGTACAGCGATGACCAGTATTTCAAGATCGGGAATAACAGCGATAGCGTGTTGTATCTTGACAGCTTGGCATTGGTAGAGTCATCCATGAGTACGGACGAAAAGAACGACTACCAACCCGACCTGATGAACGAGGCCATGACTTGCGATGTCATCTACATGTTCCCCGGTAGTGGGAAGGACTATCCCATAAAGCCCGGACAGGAAATCCTGTTGGCACTCAACGCCCGCAACCACAAAGAGTTCAATCCGCAGTCCATGGACTTGAGCAAAGCCGATTTTGAAATCTACAACGAATTACCGGATATGGATAATATAGACACGGACAATCCGGATGTGCCTAATCTCTTGAAATGGTATGACGGCGATACCGACTATTTTACGTTAAACACCAGAGGAAACAAGGCTTATGCTCTGGCACGCCCCACGGTAGACCTCGCAACCTTCCTCGAAAAGTATAAGTATACCTTTACTTATACCTTTACCTACGACGGATACGTCATACCGATGGACGAAGACGGCTTCCGCATACCTAACGAGTGGGTGCTGGATGCCGTAAATCTGAGTACCCAAGGAGGATACCAATGGAATGTAACCTCCAGTCAGCTCGACTTCGGATGGACCTATTGCGGCACGACCGAGTATGACGAACAGCGTTACGGCAAGTCGGTAATACGTAAGAAAGAAAACGGGAAGTGGGTGGACACCAACAATTCTACCAATGACTTCACCCCCAACTCTCAACCGTCCATGATGAAGTAAAATGTTTCACACTAACGATAATAACCATTAAAAAGATATGAAATCATTGCATTTCGGACTCTCACTTCTATGCCTTACCCTGACCGTCACATCGGTCAGGGCACAGGAGCTACCTACCGACCCCATCGTAAGGCGCGGCACGTTGTCCAACGGACTGACTTATTATATCGCCACAATGCCCAGCCCCCCCACGTGGCTGACTTTTATATTGCCCAGCGCGTAGGCTCCATCCTTGAGGAGCCGCGCCAGCGCGGACTGGCTCATTTCCTGGAGCACATGGCTTTCAACGGTTCCCGGCATTTTCCCGGAGACAAGAATAACAAGATAACCGAGTGGTGCAAAAGCGTAGGTATCAAATTCGGTGAGAATCTCAATGCCTATACCAGCATTGACGAGACCGTGTATAACATTTCTTCCGCTCCGGTAGTACGTCAGGGAGTCATTGACACATGCCTGCTCATCCTGAATGACTGGAGTCATGACCTGTTGCTTACAGACGAGGAGATCGACAAAGAACGCGGAGTCGTACACGAGGAGTGGCGGACCCGACGGGCCGGCATGGCTATACAACGGCTGATGGAACAGTCCATGCCTGTCATCTATCAAGGCAGCAAGTACGCCGATTGTCTCCCCATAGGTGACATCAACGTCGTAGACAGCTTCCGGCACAACGACTTGCGCGACTATTATCATAAGTGGTATCGTCCCGACTTACAGGCCATCATCGTCGTCGGTGACATCAATGCAGACAGCATTGAACAAGAAATAAAGAGGATGTTCAGCGCGATTCCCAAACCGGAAAATCCTGCAAAACGCATCTACTATCCCGTCCCTGACAATGATAAAATGATCGTCTTTACGGCCACGGATAAAGAGCAACCCACCGCCAACTTCACACTATATATGAAAAGAGACGCAACACCGAGGTAGAACCGTAACACCAGAGCCGACTACGAGGCAGACTACATCAGCAGTCTGATAAGAGCCATGCTGAACGATCGCCTGCAGGAAATCGTGGAAAAAGCTAATTCACCGTTCGTATCCGGCTCGGTAAATGATGGACCGTTCTTCGTGGCTGACACGAAAGATGCTTTCTCCATTGATGCTATGTGCCGGCCCGAAAACGTACTGCAAAGCATTGCAGCAGTGGTGGGCGAAGTGGAACGTGCCCGCAAAGGAGGGTTCACACAAACGGAGTTGAACCGTGCCAAAGCGGAACAACTGCGCTACGCGCGTGACGGCTATGAGGACAGAGATAAACGCAGGAATAGCGAAATAGTGGATGAATGCGTGCAGAATTTCACAGGCAACAGTCCGATGTTATCTCCTGGAGACGAATTGAAACTGGTTGAGCAACTGGATTCCACCATCTCGTTACGGGACATCAATGCCGCCACGGCGGACATCATTACGGACAGCAACCAAGTGGTCACCTTATATGGTCCTACGGAGAACGGCTTCCGCATGCCGTCCCAAGAAGATATAGAAAAAACCATTCTAAAAGCACAGGCTGCCCAGTACACTCCTTACGAAGACAAAGCCTTGCCCACGGCACTGATAGCACACAGTCCCAAGGCTGGAAAGATCGTGAAAGAGGAAAAGAGCGATTACGGCTATACACACATCACACTGTCAAACGGTATGAATGTGTACGTTAAGTCCACCGACTTCGAAGCAGACGAAATAGACCTGAAGATATTCAGTCCGGGAGGGTGCTCCCTTTATCCGGGTGCCTATGTACCTTCCTTGTCGTTCGTGGCTTCTGCCATCAACGCCTGTGGTCTGGCTGATTTCGATGCCCGTTCGCTGGAGAAAATGCTGACCGGTAAAACAGTCAACGTGGCTCCTTACGTAGAAGACGAAGAAGAGGGAATCACCGGCAGCTCCTCCAAAGCTGATATAAAGACCTTGTTCGAACTGACTTACCTCTACTTCACCGCTCCCCGCCGAGATGATGAAGCGTTTCAAAGCATGATGGATCGCCAAAGGTCGTTTCTGAAGAACCGCGATGCCAGTCCGATGGTAGCTTACAGCGACTCCTTGAAAGCCATCATCTACGGACACAATCCGCGTCTGGCTCCCATCACGGTATCGACCCTCGATAAAGTAAGTCTCGACCGCATCCTGCAAATCTATAAAGAGCGGTTTGCCGACGCTGCCGACTTCGATGTCATCCTCACCGGAAACATCGACA
>JAJPYK010000074.1 GCA_021205005.1 Paraprevotella sp.
GGCTTCGAAAGAAATGAGGCTGCACCGTAACCTTTAATTACGACACAGCCTCTTTAAAGCATATCTCATGATAAAATTACAACCACTTTACCTCCCAATACTCCTTATTTCCTTCTTCATCACGACAGGAACATTAAATGCGAACTTTTACGTAAAAGTATTCGCGTTTGAATTCATCCTCGCATTTATAATCATCCTATATACTTTCAAAAAACGGAATAGCCTTTGTCCACAAGGCGTGACTTGCTTCTCCTTTGCAGACCTTTTCATCACGCTTATTTTATGCGCCGACCTTTACCACAGCATAGAAACACACAACATTTTGGACAACTTCTAACCGTTGGCTTATTTCCTTTTTATTATTTCCTCCGTCTGAACGGCACCGCCGACACGTCCGGACAATGAACTAATATAGCCCCGTGGGTTATATCGACCCACCTTCTGCTTTGTGCCTTCCAATACTTTTCATGGATACCCAATCCCAACAGCCTTTTCACAACAGGCAGCACTTTTGGCAATCCGGACATGCTATCTGCCTATCTGGCTTTCCTGCTTCCATGTCGCTACCTTAGCCCCAAAAAGAGAAAAATTCGGTTAGGACTGCTTGCCCTCACATTCCTCCTGTTTATTCTCTTGCAAGCCCGCACGGCCCTCATGGCCCCTACATTAACCATTGTGGTTTATGCAGCCTCCCGGTTTAAACTGCCTTTAAAAGACTATTGGCCTGTAGCCTTTTCCTCGCCATCCTCATTGTGCTATTGGCACTTTGGCATCCATAATCCCTTTTGGGACGTTTCTATATATGGATTGTTTCATGCCACATGCTGACAAAAAGACCTTTCGGTTGGGGAACATGCGCTTTTGAAAGGTATTATCCGGAAGAACAATCCATGTTCACCATGACACACCCCGGATTAGCCTCCACCTTGAATTACGACATCGTACATTCGCCATTCAACGAATTTATGAACGTAGGAGTCGGATTGGGGCTCCTCCCTTTGTGCTTGTACATCGCATTTACCGTGTATATCCTCATAAAGGGCCACCGAATCCGATCCACCCTGTTTTACCCGCTCCTGACGTTCCAAAAACAGTCCGGATGCCATTACGTGGGAGGGGATGAAACACCTATCGGCTTTGAAGCCATGGATACCTCGGACCGGTATCTGTATACCCTACTTAACGGAAACATTGGGTAAAAACCTGAAAGCCAAAGATGCCATCAATAACCCACCTTTTACGGAAAAGATATCCATATTCAATTGGAACGGGCATGCTGTCAAACAAACCTACACAGGCAAGAAACTAATGAGCCTGACGAACAAAGGGGACAGTATTTGCTATGCAGTGGCTTATGACGACAACTATTCGCTTCTGAAGATAGAACCATTCAAATGATTCCACGCGCATATCAAGAAGGAGGTTTAAAGCCTCCTTTTTTCTTTTAAAATGATTGCACGAAAGTGGAGAAAACAATATCTTTGTTTTATCACTGAACAAGAAATGACATGGAAAGAGACGAGTATACAGACCGTTACGAAGAGAGCCTGAAAGTAGACCGCGACTGGAAAAATACCATAGATACTGCTATCTATAAGGCCACCAAAGAAGCAATGGCAACCGGAATGCAGAAAGGATTATTGGAAGGCATGCAAAAGGAAAGGAAGAAGAGAAGCTAAACATTGCCAGACAGATGAAAGCTAATGGCATACCCACCCATACGATAGCAGCCTGTACAGGATTGGATATAGAAGGAATCAATCGTTTATAATCGAATTGGGAGAATAAATCATCCACCACACCCCATTAAGACACCCGTTTCAACACAAAATCCAAGTACAAACGTAAAGCCTCGGCCACGGATCCGTTTCCATCGGAACCGATCAAACCGACCGCCTGTTCACGAATCTCATCCATTTTACGACGGGCATATTCGATACCGCCCGACTGTTTGGTGAAATCTACTAAAGCCGAGATTTCTTCTTCGGTGGCCATTCCCGCACGCACTTTCAATGCCGTCTCACGCCATGTCTCCGCGCCGGGCTGAAGTACGGCATGCACTACCGGAAGAGTAAGCTTACCTTCTTTCATGTCATTACCCGTAGGCTTCCCTACCTCAACGTCGTAATAGTCGAACACATCATCGCGAATTTGAAAACAAAGTCCCACATAAGTACCAAACTCCGCCATACGCTGCACCTTATCCTCCGACGCCCCAGACAACAAGGCACCGATCTCAGCACATACGGAAAACAAGGAAGCCGTCTTATGCCGGATCACCTCAAAATACTGTTTCTCGCTGATCTCATCGGATTTCACGTTGGACAGTTGCTGCAACTCTCCGTCGGAAAGTGTCTGCCCCAACCGGGCTACCAACTCCACCACTCTAAGATTTCCGGCCACAGCCGCATGCTTCAAGGCGGTAGACAAGAGATAGTCGCCCACCAGCACAGCAGCCTTATTGTCCAAAAGCGCATTCACGGAGGACTGTCCACGGCGCACGCCGCTTTCGTCCACCACGTCGTCGTGCACCAGACTGGCCGTATGCAACATCTCCAGACTTACGGCGGCATGCAGCACGGAATCATTGATTTCACCGTACTTTTTTGCCGAAAGAAGGGTCAAAATCGGACGCATCAATTTACCATTGCGACTCAATACATGCCGCAAAGCCAAGGTTAGAAGAGGATTCCGGTGCTGCAAAGTAACGCCGAAAAGCGATTCAAAATCTTTCATATCCTGCTCTACCGGCTTCCGGATTTTATTTAATACGTCCATATAATCAGCTGATTTCCGTATACAAAATTACATAAAAATAAAAAGCCGCTTATATTTTTTACGTAATTTTACGGAGAAATTCATCTATAACGTATGGACAGACTTTTTCTACTCGATGCCTACGCGCTTATTTACAGGGCATACTACGCATTTATCAAGAACCCGCGAATCAACTCGAAAGGGATTAATACTTCGGCCATTCTCGGCTTCGTCAACACCTTGGAAGAAGTGATCCGCAAGGAGAATCCTTCCCATATCGGCATCGCTTTCGACCCGGCCGGACCCACTTTCCGTCACGAAGCTTATGCCGAATACAAAGCGCAGCGGGAAGAAACGCCGGAAGCCATCCGCACCGCCGTGCCGATCATCAAGGATATCATCCGTGCTTACCGCATTCCCATCCTGGAAGTAAATGGCTTCGAAGCCGACGATGTCATCGGTACGTTAGCCACACAGGCCTCCCGACAAGAGAACCTGGAAACCTACATGATGACACCTGACAAAGACTACGGCCAACTGGTGGGTGAACTGGTCAAAATGTACCGGCCTAAGTTCGGCGACAAAGAATTCGAAGTCATGGGAGTAGAGGAAATCACGAAGAAGTTCGGCATCTCTTCCACCGCCCAGGTCATCGACATGCTCGGACTGATGGGCGACACGGCCGACAACATACCGGGATGTCCCGGTGTAGGTGAAAAAACAGCCTCGAAACTGATCGGACAATTCGGAAGCATAGAAAATTTGCTGGCTCATACGGACGAACTGAAGGGAAGTCTGAAAGAAAAAGTGGAAACAAACCGCGAACTGATCACCTTCTCCAAGTTCCTGGCCACCATCCGTACCGATGTCCCCATTACGCTTGATCTGGATCTGCTCAAAACCAAAGAAGCAGACGCCGACCAATTGAAAGCACTGTTCGAGGACCTGGAATTCCGAACCATACTGGAACGTAAGTTCAAAAGAAATAAACCGGCCTCTGAAACACACCCGCTTCAAGGCTCGCTCTTTGCAGAATTTGCGGACGAATCCCCGAAAGAAAGCGAATATTCAAATCTCAACCGATATGAAAAGGCACTTTTCGACTATCAACTCATTGAAACGAAAGAGGATAGGAAAAGAATTATTGACTTATTCGTGACAAACGGATTTCTCAGTCTGGATACGGAAACCACCGGAACCGATCCCATTCGTGCCCGTCTCGTCGGTTTGAGCTTCAGCATAAAGGAAAATCAGGCTTTTTATGTACCGATTCCTAAAGATCCTGAAGAAGCGCAAAAAATAATGAATGAATTCAAACCGGTTTACGAAAACGAGCACATACTCAAAATAGGTCAGAACATCAAATACGACCTGATGGTGCTGCAAAACTACGGAGTGGAACTGCACGGCGAAATCTTCGACACCATGATCGCCCACTACCTGCTGCAACCGGAACTGCGTCACGGCATGGACTATCTGGCCGAGGTCTACCTGAACTACCAGACCATCCACATCGAAGAACTGATAGGCCCCAAAGGGAAAAACCAGAAAAACATGGCCGATCTCCCTCCCGCACGGGTATATGAATACGCCTGCGAGGATGCCGACGTGACACTGAAACTGAAAAACATATTTGAACCCAAACTGAAAGCAGAAGGCTGCTATGACCTGTTCCGGCAGATCGAAATGCCGCTTATGCCCGTGCTGGCCTGGATGGAGCGCAACGGCGTGTGCATCGACACTGACGCGCTGAAAGAAACCTCGCTGCTCTACACCGAACAAATGAACCGTCTGGAAAAGGAAATCCACGAAATGGCCGGCGAATCGTTCAACATATCCTCACCCAAACAAGTAGGCGAAATCTTATTCGAAAAGCTCAAAATCAGCGAAAAGGCTAAAAAAACCAAGAAAGGTCAGTACGTCACTTCAGAGGAGGTGCTCGAAACTTTGAGGGCACACCACCCTATCGTGGAAAAAATACTGGAACACCGCGGACTGAAAAAACTGTTGGGCACCTATATCGACGCCCTGCCCAAACTGATCAATCCGGAAACCGGACACATACACACGTCTTTCAACCAGACCATCACGGCCACCGGACGGCTGAGCAGCAGTAATCCCAACCTGCAAAACATTCCCGTGCGTAACGAAGAAGGCAAAGAAATACGAAAGGCGTTCATACCCGAACCGGGATGCGAATTCTTTTCGGCCGACTATTCTCAGATCGAACTGCGCATCATGGCCCATCTCAGCGGAGACCCGCACATGATCGAGGCTTTCCGCGAAGGATATGACATTCATGCCGCCACAGCCGCAAAAATATATAAGAAACCGATGGAGGAAGTGACGCGTGAGGAACGCAGCGAAGCCAAAACAGCCAACTTCGGCATCATCTACGGCATTACGGTATTCGGGCTGGCCGAACGCATGAACGTAAGCCGGAACGAAGCCAAAGATCTGATAGACGGCTATTTCGCCACCTATCCCAAGGTGAAGGAATACATGCAGAAGAGCATAGAAGTGGCACGTGAGAAAGGCTACACCGAAACCCTCTATCACCGCAAATGCTATCTGCGCGACATCAATAGCCACAACGCCGTGGTGCGCGGCTATGCCGAGCGCAATGCCATCAACGCCCCCATACAAGGCAGTGCGGCCGACATCATCAAGATAGCCATGATTGCCATCTACCGTCGTTTCCGCGAGGAGGGTTTGCGCTCCAAGATGATTCTCCAGGTGCACGACGAATTGAACTTCAGCGTATATCCCGAAGAAAAACAGCGTGTACAACAGATCGTCATCGAAGAGATGGAGCACGCCTGCACCATGCAAGTCCCCCTCGAAGCCGATTACGGGTGGGGCAAAAACTGGTTGGAAGCCCATTGAACCGCCACATCCGTCGGGCATCTCCTTCTTCCGTCACGGCATCAGACCGGAACCGGAAGAAAGAGACGCCGGATCCGGATGCGGCACCCGATATTTTTTTCTCCGCAGATTGAAAAATTTTTCTCAGGAGATTGATAAATTTTTCTCCGCAGAACGATTGAGGGGTCTCCGGAGGACAACCGGAGCCCACCCTCAAACTTCATTAATATAAGCGAGTTGTTTCCGCCTTACCGGATTTATTCTTAATTTTGCATCGGATTAAACAAGGTAATCAATAAAAACGAAATAAATTATGGCTTTAAAAGCAGTTATCGTAGGCCTGCCCAACGTGGGCAAATCTACCCTTTTCAACTGCCTGTCGAGCGCGAAAGCGCAGGCAGCCAATTTCCCGTTCTGCACCATCGACGCACAATTGGGACAAATCACCGTCCCCGACGAACGTCTGAACAAACTCGCCGAATTGGTACACCCGGGACGGATCGTTCCGGCTACCTGCGACATCGTGGACATTGCCGGATTGGTGAAAGGAGCCAGCAAAGGAGAAGGACTGGGCAATCAGTTCTTGGGCAACATACGTGAAACGGACGCCATCATCCACGTATTGCGCTGTTTCGACAACGATAACATCGTGCATGTGGACGGTTCGGTAGATCCTGTACGCGACAAGGAAATTATCGACACGGAGCTGCAACTCAAGGATTTGGAAACCATAGAAAACCGCATGAAACGGGTGGAAAAGGTAGCCAAGGTAGGCGGCGACAAGCAAGCCAAGACCGAATACGAGGTGCTGGTGCAATATAAAGAAGCTCTGGAGCAAGGCAAATCGGCCCGCACGGTCACTTTTGAAAATGAAGAGGAACAGCAGGCGGCCAAAAACCTGTTCCTACTCACGGCCAAACCGGTGCTTTACGTCTGCAACGTAGACGACGCGTCGGCGGCCAAAGGAAACGCCTACGTAGACGCCGTGCGCGAGGCCATCAAGGACGAACACGCGGAAATGCTCATCATCTCTGCACAGACGGAAGCCGACATCGCCGACCTGGAGAGCTACGAGGAAAAACAAATGTTTCTGGAAGACATGGGACTGAAAGAATCCGGCTGCGACCGACTGATCAAATCCATTTACGACCTGCTGGACCTGCAAACTTTCATCACGGCCGGTGAAATGGATGTCAAGGCCTGGACCTTCCGCAAGGGATGGAAAGCGCCCCAATGCGCCGGAGTGATCCACACCGATTTCGAAAAAGGATTCATCCGGGCAGAGGTCATCAAGTATGACGATTACATCCAATACGGTTCGGAAGCTGCCGTGCGCGAAGCCGGCAAGATGGGCGTAGAAGGAAAAGATTATGTAGTGCAGGACGGCGACATCATGCACTTCCGTTTTAACGTCTGAAACTCTATCGCGTCATGATTCAATTGCAATACATCGTATGGAATCCCGACTTGTTCGCGTTCCATCTCGGCGGCTTCGGCGTAAGATGGTACTCGCTCTGCTGGTGCCTCGCCTTGCTGGCCGCCTATGTGCTCGTACAACGTCTCTACCGTCAGCAGCGTATCGACAGCAAACTTTTCGATCCGCTCTTCCTCTATTGCTTCGTAGGCATCCTGGTTGGTTCCCGCCTGGGACACTGTTTGTTCTACGAACCGGGCTACTTCCTCTCCCACCCGCTGGAAATGGTTCTGCCTTTCCGGCAGACGGATCACGGCTGGACGTTCACGGGATATGCCGGACTGGCCAGCCACGGGGGGACATTGGGGCTGATGATCGCTCTTTGGCTCTACGTGAGAAAGACCAAACTGAACCTCATGCGCGTACTCGACAACATTGCCATCGCCACACCGGCGAGTGCCATGTTCATCCGTCTGGGCAACCTGATGAACTCCGAAATCATCGGCAAACCGACCGACGTGCCTTGGGCCTTCATTTTCGAACGTGTGGACATGCTTCCGCGTCATCCCGGACAGTTATATGAAGCCATTTGTTATTTCGTATTTCTCATTGCCGGTTACATTCTCTATCACAAGTATCCGCCAAAAGTCGGTACGGGATTCTACTTCGGCTTCTGTCTGACAACCATCTTCATAGCGCGTTTCCTCATCGAATATACCAAAGAAGTACAAGAGGCATGGGAAGCTTCCATGTGCATCGATATGGGTCAGATCCTGAGCATTCCCTTCATCGTGGTCGGTCTTTATTGCATGATGGGCGGCAAACTCTGTAAAAAGCTGGCTGAAAAACGATAAGCACCCGACCGCACTGCCAAGACTTATAACATGAACGGACAGGGAAGTTTGCGATAGAAAAGGAGGTTGTGTCAAAACGTTGGCACAACCTTTTTTCATAGTTTATCGTCGGGCTTA
>JAJPYK010000251.1:0-2756 GCA_021205005.1 Paraprevotella sp.
GAACGTATTTTGTCATTCAATCCGTTACAAGCCATCAACTGCTCCAGCGTCAGGTGCATACGATAGTGCCAATAGTTGTGAGGATCGGCCGGAACGTTAATACGCTCGAAAGACGCATCGGGATAACGCAGCGTCTCGTCCATCGACATCCAGTCCTGCCAAGAGATCAGACAAAGCATGGAAGGCGAATACAAGTGACGCGCCACCACCTCTTCGCACAACCAACCGGGAATAACCGCCGGAGCCTTCCCGTCCTTTTGCAGCATTTCATTGAAATACGGCTGTGTGCGTTCTGCGTCTTCCTCCCACCAGCCTCGCAGAGTGGGCATATCATGCGTAAAGATGGTAGCCACGCTACGGTAGGGATTCTCTTCCAGTCGTCCGAACCTCACTCCGTACTTCTTGGGCATGGTCTGTATTTCAAGAGTAAGGATACGTAAGTTTTCCATTACCCAAGGCACGCATTCGGGCACCATACCCAGATCTTCCGCACAGACCAACATTCGTGTGGCCTCTACCAAAACAGGCAGTTTTCTCATGGCTTGTTCATACCAGAATGCGTTGTGACGACGGTAATAGTAGTCATCATACAATGCGTTGAAAGCCCGTTTATCCGCGTCGCTCAGCATGGAGTAGAAATAATCGCCTTGCGCAGCTATGCGGGGGTGGTACTTATCGGGATCTTTCGGATCGGGAATGAAAAGCACATTGCTGATCAACCGGAACAATCCTTCGCGCAACGCCACATCTTCGGCGGTATTCCTGCCGGCCAAGGCCGTCTCTACCCGGCGTTGCGTGGAGAATTCCGGTTTCATTTCATACTGTCCGCCCCCTAAAGCATGCAGAAATACGTTTTTCACTTCTCCGGCGCGTCGACCGAAAATCGGCTTCAGAATGCGGTCGTTAATGCAAGGATGCGTAAAGTATTCCTTACGGAAATGAAGTCCGTACCCCTCTATCTCTTCCGCTGTCATCGGCAGGGCCGGAGAGAAATGGCCCAGCAAACCGTGCACGGAGTCCGAAGGTATCTCCCAAATTCGGAAGAAACCCAACACGTGGTCGATACGATATGCATTGAAATATTCTGCCATCTTCCGGAAACGACGCACCCACCAACTGCATCCGTCTTCGAACATCACCTCCCAATTGTAAGTAGGAAATCCCCAATTCTGCCCGTTTACGGAAAAATCATCGGGAGGCGCACCGGCCTGTCCGTCCTGATTAAAATAATAAGGCTCCACCCAGGCCTCCACGCTATTGCGGCTAATGCCTATCGGGATATCGCCTTTCAGGATGACTCCCTTGGCACGGGCATAATCGCAGGCGGCCAACAGTTGTTGGTGCAAGCGGAACTGCACATAATAATAAAAGGCCACCTCATCATAACCCGACGCGGAAGGACTGCAAAAAGCGAGGATTTCCCTCTTGCTGTATTCCGCATGATCGGGCCATGTCCGGAAATCGGACGTCCCGTAACAGTCGCGCAATACACAAAACGCCGCATAAGGAACCAACCATTGTTCGTTACGACTGAAGAAATCGCGGAAAGCATCGGAATTCAAAACCGACCGTTTTTCCTGAGCGTATACCGCACGCAAATATTCCTGTTTCAGAAGGCTCACGGCCTCATAGTCCACTTGGGGCAATTCGTTCAGCACCTTCCGACGGGCCTCATAGCGCGCCATTTCTCCGGTATCTTCCAGTGCAGGCAATTGCCGCAAGTCGATATACTGAGGATGAAAAGCATAAATCGATATACTATTATAAGGATAGGAGTCCCTCCACGTCTTGTGAATGGTCGTATCGTAAATGGGTAAAATCTGGATGACACGCATCGTCGTGCGTGCAGCCCAGTCCACCATCGCCTTCAAATCGCCGAAGTCTCCCACGCCGCAACTGCCTTCGCTGCGCAGAGAAAACACGGGAATGACCACGCCGGCACCCTTCCAATGTTCTTCTTCGATACGAAGCGGGGCATCAGACATGACATAAACTTCCTTCTTTGACACTTTATCAATGGGCAGCACACGGTTGTCTCCCTCCTCCCAAGCGATAAAATCGCCGGTCTTCTCGTCGATAATCACATATTTATAGGCTATCGGGAAAGAGATACCCTCCGCATTCAGCGTAATGCTCCACTCATACATGCCCACTTCTTTCATCCGAAACGCGAAGTTAGGATTCCAGTCGCCCAAGGCCGGCTGATTACCCAACAGGGCCAACGCCTGCCCATCCTTCAGTTGCGGAGCGTCCACACGCAACATCAATGTACTCTCAAAATAAGGCAACTCTTCCTTCCGGGAATGAAACGGGTGGACACACTGCGTAAAGGCCGAAGTATAGAGATGAGACGCAAGGGGAATATCCCGCCACGCATCCTGAAAACAATAAGTCTGAGTAGCATCTGCACGAAAATAGCGGGGTACGACGGTCCACTCCGTTCTCTTCTTGCGGTCTGCTTCATAAATGCAATAATGATAGGAGAAGACCCGCGTATGAACATCGGATACAGAGATTTCTCCGGTCCATGTCCGCCCGTTGCACGTCTCTAACGGAAACGTTTGTACCTCGCTTCGTTCTCTTCTGTTCACCCACGTCAGGACCACTCGTACCTCTTCTCCCCAACGTGTCAGGTAATCTATCGTGAAATGCAAATTCATAGGTCTTGCACATTTACCGGTTTGTATACCTACAAAGATAAGGTTTGGCAGGCGGAGAACAAAATAAAACTCTTTCTTTTTACGTCAGGGAATAGC
>JAJPYK010000251.1:2766-7943 GCA_021205005.1 Paraprevotella sp.
TTCACGTCAAAAAGCGAGTGCCCGACAACCTTTTTCCTGAAAACATACAGATATAAGACCGGCCGGAATCTATTTTTGCAGCATATTCACATACTCTTTTTTCATATCATGAATCACCATTTACTGAAAGACTTCTTCGCCGCCCTCGCCCTGCTGACCGCTATGCAGGCCGTGGCCGCCGATTGGATCAGGAAACAAGCTCCCATCATGACCGAGTGGGGCGAAAAGATCAATCCCGGGAAAGTGTGGACCGAATATCCCCGTCCGCAAATGGAACGCAGCCAATGGATGTCGCTCAACGGACCGTGGGATTTTCATAAAAAGGACGACGTCGATCTCAGCTACATGAGCTCTCCCGCAGTATTCTCACAAAAAATCCTGGTTCCCTATCCTGTGGAATCGGCTCTCTCGGGCATCATGGATACGAATTTCGAGGAGAACACACATGCCACCTTCATATACCGACGCACATTCAAACTGCCCAAATCCTATCGCGACCGGCAGATACTGCTCCATTTCGGCGCAGTGGACTGGAAATGCGCCGTATACATCAACGGTAAAGAAGCCGGAATACATACGGGAGGCAGCGATCCATTCTGCATGGACATCACCCCGCTGCTTCGGACGGAGGAGGAACAGGAAATTCAGGTGGCCGTAACCGACCCGACGAACACGGGCGGACAGCCCACCGGCAAGCAGACCATCCATCCCGGAGGATGCTTTTACAGTCCGGTGACCGGCATTTGGCAAACCGTATGGATCGAACCGGTGAACAAGAGCCATATAGACCAATATCAAGTGACCTCGGACATCCATGCCGGTACGGTCACGATACAGGTACAGTCCGGTACGCCGACGGCCACGGCCCGCATTACCATCAAGGACGGACGACAGACGGTGGCTACCCTCGACGGAGCGAAAGTCAACACGCCTCACACCGTCAAGATCCCCGAAGCCCGCCTGTGATCGCCCGACTCGCCGCACCTTTATGACCTGGAGATCGAGCTGTCCGATCAGGGACAGCCGACCGATCGGATCAAAGGCTACTTCGGTATGCGCAAGATCAGTCGGGGCATGGCGGACGGACATCCCTGTCTGCTGCTGAACGACAAACCGCTGTATCAGTTCGGCGTGCTCGACCAGGGCTGGTGGCCGGACGGTCTGCTCACCCCGCCATCCGACGAAGGCATGCGTCACGATATAGAAGCCGGACAGTCCTTGGGCATGAACATGATACGTAAACACATCAAAGTGGAGCCCGACCGCTGGTACTACTATTGCGACCGTATGGGAATGCTCGTATGGCAAGACATGCCCAGCGGAGGCGAAAGCGGAAGTCTCGGCGACAAGGCCGCCATACAACAGAACTTCTACGACGAATGTACACGCATCGTCAATACGCTCAAGAACCACCCTTGCATCGTCGTATGGGTACCCTACAACGAGGGTTGGGGACAGGATGCCGCGGGAAACGACCTGCATACCCGGCGCGGCGTGGAGACGATACGCACGGCCGACTCCACCCGACTCATCGACGCGGCCAGCGGATGGGTGGATTTCGAGATCGGAGACTTGATCGACCAACACAGCTATCCCGTACCGTCGCTCCAAACGAATCCGCTCAATGAACGGGTGGCCGTATGCGGAGAATACGGGGGCATCACGCTGAAAGATGAAGGGCATCTGTGGAAAGGGAATGATATGGAATACACCTCCGTACCCGACAGCAAGGCGCTTGCCGAACGCTTCAACGCTTACACGGCATCCCTGCAAGGACTGCAAGAACAAGGCATCTGGGCCTCCGTCTATACGCAGACCACGGACGTGGAACAGGAACTCAACGGACTGCTGACCTACGACCGCAAGATTTTCAAGATCGCCCCCGCTGACCGGGCTGCAGTGCGCGAGGAAATCTTGCGTACCATCCATAACCGCGCCCATCCCACCGTGGTGATTCCCGCAGCAGACTCCTCGAACGGCGAGGTGTGGAGCTATACCACTGACGTCCCTTCAGGGGAATGGTATGCTGCAACGTTCGACGACACGGCATGGGCCAAAGGCGAAGCCGGCTTCGGCGCCGGCAATCCGCCGAACACGTCCGTACACACGCCCTGGGACCGGACCGACCTGTATATCCGCCGTCATTTCACACTGGAGATCTCACTCCGGAACAACTGCATGCCCTGCGCCTGTGGATCTATTACGACGACGATTGCGAGGTATACCTCAACGGCGTAAAAGCTTTCGAGGCCCAAGGATGGACCACCCGTTACGGGATGCAACCCATCAATCAGGCAGCCCTCGACGCCCTGCAACCTCAGGGCGACAACGTCATCGCCATCCATGCGCACCAGAACACGGGGGGACAATACATCGACGCAGGTCTGCGCTACACCCGGTATACTCCCGTAGAGGACTGTACCCTGAGCGACCTCCCCGCCCGACAGCCTCTCCCCGAGGTGAAAGCCACCGACAGTGTCTACCTGATGTCCTACTTCAAAGCCGGCGCCCAGCTTCTTTTCTATGCTTACAGCCGCGACGGCAAGCAATGGACCGACATCAACGGAAGCCGTCCGGTGTTCGACGCCTACGACGAACAAGTGTGGCTGCGCGACCCTTATCTACGCCGCGTAACGCATAACGGCAAAACCCGTTATCATCTCGTACACACCTGGGGATGGGACCATCCGGCACTGTTCCATTGGGAATCCGACGACCTCATCCATTGGACAGCCGCCAACGGGGGCACACACACCGATGACGGAAAAATCAGGCTGATGGACGGACACGACGGAGGCCCCGTATCGCCCAATGCCTGGGCTCCCGAGTTTACCTACGACCCTGCCGACAGCCTGTTCTACCTCTATTGGTCCTCGAGCATCGGAGGCCGTCAGATACACCATTATTGCACCACTAAGGACTGGCTTACATTTTCCACTCCGGCCGTCTACTTCGATCCCGGATTCACGGCCATCGACATGACCATCCTGCACGACGGCGACACCTACTATGCCTATTATAAGGATGAGCGCAACGGCGAGAAGACGATACGCTGTGCCACATCCAAAAGCCTCGACCCGAAGGTACAACGCTTCGAAGGCTCTACTCCACTGTTACCTTCCAAATACATCGAGGTGGAAGGCCCGGAAGTGTTCCAGGCCATGGGCGATAAAGGCTGGTTCCTTTACTTCGACAAGTTCAACGGCGACAAAGGCGTCAGCTACAGCCGATGCCGCGATCCGTCGCAAAACAAATGGTATCCTGTCCCCGACGGAGAGATACGGAATTCCACAGACGTGAAGCACGGAAGTGTAGAAATCATTTTGCTCGACGAACTGAATAAAATTCTAAGCTATTATAAATAAGCCGCATATCCATAAAGCCTCGCCGCCTGTAACGTCAAACAGCGACGGGGCTTTTCTTTTTTCCTTGAAAAAATCGGCTCTTTTATTTGCATATTCAAACACAATGGCCTATCTTTGCCATACAGAAAAATGGGCCGCATCGGTTAGATTGGGATACTCATCAATTTATTTCTGAAAACCGAGTCTGCTTCGTTCACCAATGGCGGGCCACACCTTCGGGTAGCATTTATGCCGGTGGATTACAAAGGTGACGGGCGCTCAAATCTTATTAGCTCGGAGTTTTCATCACATCATCGGTGCGGCTTTTATTATAAAGGATGTTTGCGAAAGCAGACATCCTTATTTTTTACTTTCCGCCCACGGTCCGGATGCCCGTATGCCGACAGGGTTTCACAGGATAGTCGCAGAATGCTCATAAGGCGTGAACCGGCAGACCGAGACGGATTCTCCGGAAACTTCTGTAAGAGGTACTCCCCTGACGATATGAACAAAAAGCGGGAATCGGACTGACAAAAAGACAGTAAATTCCCTCTTGTCCGATGGATAAACAGAACGAGAAAGGCCGATGAAAATTCCATCCATACGCATAAATATGCAATTATGCAGAGAATATACCTTATTCTTGCGCATATATACCCTAAAATAGGGAAGGAAATGCGCGTTCCTCAGGCCGAAAAAAGAATCGTTCTGCGCCGATTGAGAAATTTTTCTCCGCACATCGGCGAAACATGCTCCGCAGAAAAAGAAAAAACAGTGGTCCGAAAGGGGAAAAAACGAGCCGTAATCCGCAAAAATTTCCCTATTCCACAGGATTCCGGCTACAAAAGCAAAAAGCAAAAAGTCAGTAAAAACGGATGTAATACGACAAGAGGAAACAGAACGGACGACTACCGGTCCGATATATCTGCCACAATCCTTGAATTTCAGGCTTCAGGACTTTCTTTTTTGTCCGAAACAGACATCGCGAGACTCGCTCAAAGCCCGCCCCGATACGAGGGGAAGTCATCTGAACGAATCTCGCGAAGAAAGAAATAACATTTTGTCAGTGCCGTCCTTCGGACAAACCGACCTCCTGCTCGATGAGATAACGGGGACGGCGCTTCACTTCCTTATAAATCTTACCCACATACTCGCCGATAATGCCTAACGCCTTCAGGATGGAACCGCCGATGAACCACACGGAAACCAGCAGGGAAGTCCAGCCCGGTATGGTATCTCCCTTGATATACACGACCACCCCATAGACAATGGCCACAAAGGAAATGAGGATGAAAAACAGGCCGAGGAGGGAAATATAACGCAAGGGACGCACGGAAAACGAGGTGATGCCGTCCAACGCGAAACCGATCATTTTGCCCAGCGGATATTTCGACTTGCCAGCCAGACGTTCCTTACGGTCGTAGTAAACGCAGGCCGAAGGATAGCCCAATGCCTTCACCATGCCGCGCAAAAACAAATTGCGTTCGGGGCAGGCGACAAGGGCCTGCAATGCACGGCGGCTCATCAACCGGAAATCGGCATGATTGTACACGATGTCGCAGCCCAACAAGGACATTAATTTATAAAAAGCTTGTGCCGTATTTTTCTTGAAGAAGGTATCCGTATCGCGTTCACGGCGAATGCCGTAAACCACATCGGCACCTCCCAACCAGGCCTCCACCATTTCCGGAATGCAACGCACGTCATCCTGCAAATCGGCATCGATGGATACCGCCGCGTCGGCATGGACGGAAGCCCACTCCAAACCGGCCCAAAGAGCTTGTTGATGGCCTACGTTATGGGCCAGTTTCAAGCCGGACACCTCCGGATAAC
>JAJPYK010000101.1:0-2791 GCA_021205005.1 Paraprevotella sp.
CGAAAGCGAGTGCAAGGTACAACCCTTTTCCGTAACCACCAAACATTTCACAAGATTTTTTTCGAAAAAAGTGCGGAGTATGAATATACACCTATTATATATAGGATACTTCAAACCAATATATGAAGTTATAAATACTTCGGCAACTCATAAAGCCGCGTACTATGACTCCCCTTAATCAATATGTAATATCCCTCGGGCTTTTTTCTTTCCAAAGCCCGCTTGACCTGTTCCACATCATCAAATGTACGGAAAGGATGGTGCACAGACTTAAATTTAGGACCGACCAGCCAGATTTGTTCAATTCCAGAGTCCACCAACAAGTCCACCATATCCTGATGAGCCTGCCAACTGCTCTCCCCCAACTCTCCCATGTCGCCAAGAATGGCCATACGATGTTCCACTTTCATATCGCGGAAGTTTTCTATCGCAGCTCTCATACTGGTAGGATTGGCATTATAGGCATCTACAATGAGTTTATTATGCTCCGTTTCTGTCAATTGCGAACGATCGTTCGTAGGCTTATATTCTTTTAAAGCCTCGTTGACTTGTTCCACGGTCACACCGAAAGCACGTCCGACAGTAGCTGCCGCCAATAGGTTCTTCACGTTGTAAGCGCCGATCAAACGGGTCTGCACAATATGCCACTCCCCTCCAGCCTGACGCCAACGAAACTTGAGAAAAGGAGCACACTCTATCACCTCTCCCTCCACGCTCAATACCTCATCACACGGGCTGCCGTAAAAAATCTGATGCAAACCGTCCGCAATACGCTTCAACACCTCGCTATCATGATCGATGAACACGGTACCATGTTTGGCTCGGAGATAATCATAAAGCTCTCCCTTCGTACGAACCACTCCCTCAAAAGACCCGAATCCTTCCAGATGAGCCATCCACACGTTCGTAATGATCCCGAAATCCGGATCTACGATTTCGGCCAGCGTTTTGATTTCACCGGGATGATTCGCCCCGGTCTCTATCACTGCGATCGTATGTTCGGGTGTCAGCCGGAGTAACGTTTTAGGCACTCCGATATGATTATTCAGATTCCCCTGCGTATACAACACATGATGTTTTTTCGAGAGTACGGCCGCCATCAATTCTTTAGTCGTGGTCTTCCCGTTCGTACCCGTCACCTCAATCACCGGAATCTTAAATTGTTCCCGATGAAAATGTGCCAGTTCCTGCAAGGTCTTCAATACATCACCCACTAAAATGTACCGTTCGTCCCCTTCTACGACACAACCGACCTCATCGACTACCGCATACGCGCAGCCCCGCTCTATGGCCTTGGCTGCAAAAGCATTGCCATTGAAAGACGCACCTTTCAAGGCAAAAAAAATAGCTCCCGGCGGACAATCCCGACTGTCGGTAGTCACTACCGGGTGCTGCTTATAAAGTTCATAAAGTTCTGCTATCTCCATAATTCTCAGTTTTACCCTACAAATATAATTTAAAAGCACGAAAAACCAAATTATTCTACGTACATTTGCAATAAAATAGAGCAAAAAGACAGATGAACGGACAAATGGAACGCACCATAGCGATAAAGGGGAAGCTCATGGAATTGTCCTCACCGAAAGTAATGGGTATCCTGAACGTCACGCCGGACTCTTTCTATACCGGAAGCCGCAAAGAGACCGAAAAGGAAATCGCCGAACGGACAGAACAGATTTTATCCGAAGGGGCCGACTTCATCGACATCGGGGCTTACTCATCGCGTCCGGATGCCGATGCCGTAAGCGCCAAAGAAGAGACGGCACGTTTACGTAAAGGACTTACCATCGTACGCCGCATGGCTCCAGAAGCCATCGTGTCGGTAGACACGTTCCGAGCCGACGTAGCCAGCATGTGCGTGGAAGAATACGGAGTTTCCCTCATCAACGATATCTCCGGCGGACAGATGAACGCCGATATGTTCGACACAGTGGCCCGTCTGCAAGTGCCCTACATCATGATGCACATGAAAGGAACACCACAAGACATGCAACGTGACCCGCATTACGACAATCTGCGCACGGAGATGGCACGGTATTTTGCACAAAGAATCATCACATTGCACGAACGGGGCGTCAAGGACATCATCCTCGATCCGGGATTCGGATTTGGCAAAACACTGGACCACAACTACGAAATATTCAAGCATTTGGAAGACTTTAAACTTTTCGGTCTGCCACTGTTGGTATGTATATCGCGCAAGTCCATGATATACAAACTGCTGAACAACACCCCGGAAGAAGCGTTGAACGGCACCACCGCACTTCATGCCATGGCATTGATGAAAGGTGCCGACATCCTTCGCGTACACGACGTCAGGGCCTGTGTTGAAACCGTGAAGATATTCCGACAAATGAACTTACAGAAATAGAATCAGCCACATGCCATTAGAATTCGGACTAAAAGATTTCATCGACATCTTCCTGGTTGCACTGATGTTATTCTATTGTTACAAGGTGATGAAAGAATCGCGCTCGCTGAACATCTTTTTCGGCGTGCTGATTTTTGTCGTATTTTGGCTTTTCGTCTCTCAAATACTGGAGATGAAACTGTTAGGTTCCATCCTCGACAAACTGGTCAGCGTCGGCACATTGGCCTTGATCATTCTGTTTCAGGAAGAGATCCGCAATTTCTTCTTCACCATCGGTACGCACCGCCAAGTAGCCAGCATCCTCAAACTTTTGCGGCGTGGAAAAAAGGACAATAAAAAAGCAGATCGCGACGACATCATGCCCATCGTCATGGCGTGCATGAGCATGAGTAAACAAAAAGTCGGCGCACTGCTCGTAGG
>JAJPYK010000101.1:2801-7868 GCA_021205005.1 Paraprevotella sp.
CAATCAGCGACTCATCGAAAACATCTTTTTCAAGAACAGCCCGTTGCACGACGGCGCCATGATCATAAGCAAAAAGCGCATCAAAGCTGCCGGCTGCATCCTCCCCGTATCCCACAGTATGGACATTCCCAAGGAGTTGGGATTGCGCCACCGCGCAGCCAAAGGCATCTCACAAGAAACAGATGCCTTGGCCGTCATCGTATCCGAGGAAACAGGTAACATTTCCGTAGCTTATAAAGATGTATTCCATTTACGGCTTTCAGCTGAAGAGCTGGAACGCTTTCTGACCGAAGATCGCCTCTGAAATCAGTTCATCATCAGACTCAGATAGGGACCGAAGTCGCGGAACAACCAGTGCGGAAGTTCACAGATAGAAACGGCAGGCACGTTTTCCGCCTCTTGTCCATAACAAGAAGAAGCGATTTTTCGGCAATCCCCGCCTGTCCACTCGTACACACCATTGTTTTCCGCCACTTCCCAATCTTCGACGACACAAAGCTGCCCTGATTCATCCGCATGCCGGCGGGCATAGGCTTTCAGGGCATTCAAAACGTGAACCACGCGCCATTGTACGCGGTTTTCCTGGCGGATACAAGGCACATCCTCCGATAATCCCAGCACATCCGACGCTTTTTTCCTTAAAAGGGACTCGATCTTAACCGAATCGGCAAAACTCTCCAGGACTTTCATTCTTCCGTCGCGTTTCACCGCCATCCACAATCCGACACACTGCCCTCCACAGCGGGCCGTCACGACACAGCCTCCGTCGAGGAAAAGATCGGCACACACCGCGTGCAAGTCCTTCACATCATGCAGGAAAGCCAGCGGCATCCGTCGAAGATGCTCATCCAAATAGGCCTGCCATTCTTCAAGAGCCACCTCGGACATCGAAGTACACGCTTCACAATCCGCCTCCCCGGTTTCATCCATATTGTCTACATGACGCGGCTCCACAAACGGACAAGTGTGGTAATCAAAACGGCCATAGACATCGAAAAGTCCTTCGTCGGCCGGAATCAACACACTGAACAGCATGCCATCAGCATACATTCTGCGATGGGCCTGGGCTATAAGCTCCGTCATCAGACCTTTTCCTCGGTACTTGGGATGTGTACAGACTCCCGAAACATAAGCGACAGGCACCGTCTCTCCGCTCCACACCATTTCGTAAGGCAAACGTTGCAAAGCAGACACCACACGCCCGTCACGCAACAGATAACTGTTCTGTTGCGGTACATATTTCTGTCTGAAATACAATGTGACGAATGCTTCCGTATCGTCAAAACAGAGATTCCATAAAGCCAGCGTTTCCCACTTCACCTCTTGTTCCTCTTTCGTCTGCCCGCATCTGTCCATCTCGGACTTCACCGTACATAACGACCATACGCTATACTTCTTTAATAATATTGCAGGATGATAAGACAACTTGGCCTCACGCAAACCTTCCACGCCTAAATCCTCTTCACGGTTCACGTAAACGAACTGTTCCGGCAGATTGGAGACAAACTCCTTATTGATCATGGTGTAAGCTCCCTCCACCTCGGCCTCGGCCTTCTCTACGCAGACATCAAAAGTGTCACGGCAAATCGGTGCACCGTAAGTAAACGCCACCACTTTCCCCCTTACGAGCAACACTCCGCCCCGCAATCCCAATTCTTCCCGATGGGACAAAACACGATGTATCGCCTTCGATTCCTCCGTCACGGAGTTCCGCTCAGCAGAATCCGTCCGCGAAGCCATCCAACGGGAAGTCAGTTCCAGACAAGCAGGTACCCATTCCTCCGTCAACTCCGCATAATGATAATCCGGATACAAAGCCTTGAAACGGTTCACATGGTTGCGTTTAGACTGCAACTTCTTTCCGGAAAGCGTGGCCAAGGACTCACGCAAATACACATAGTCCGCATGATCCCGGTTTTCGTTCATGCGCCAGTCTTCTCCTATACAGTCCCTCACCACGGGCAGCAACTCTACACACACCCCCATGATCAGTAAAGGACGGGACATGCGGCAAGCATCCTCTTTCATGGCTTGCAAGACCATTCCAAGGTCGCCCTCTCCCATCGGCATGAGATAAGCCAAATGCCCATCGAACTGAAAGCGAAACACCAGGAAACCGCTTTCCTCCGCCACTTCCGTGCGGTAAAGCGTCTGCCAGGCGAAAAGATTGGAAAAAGAGAGATCGCAATTTCTCCTCCCCGCATTTTCAGTATACTTCCACACCAAATCACGATCGGACAAAGTTAACGGATGAAATTCTAAATACATTGCTATTGATTTTTATCCAAAGTAAAGCAAAAATAACGAAAGCCCTGCTATTCACTTATATTAAAAAAATAAAATAAGAAACATACGGTTATTCAACCAAAAAGAAGTAATTTTGCAAACAGATAGAGATTGCTATGCAGAGTTATCAATTTAAAGATTAAAAATATGGACTTAATCAAAGAAATTGTTTCACGCGCTCAGGCTAACAAACAGCGCATCGTTCTTGCCGAAGGCACGGAAGAACGCACATTAAAAGCTGCCAATCAGATTATTACAGACAGAGTTGCCGACCTGATCCTTTTAGGAAAACAAACCGAAATCGAAGAAGCGGCAAAAAAATGGGGATTGGGAAACATTTCCAAAGCCACCATCATCGATCCGGAACTCAGTCCTAAAAAAGAGGAATATGCCCAATTGCTTTTCGAATTGCGCAAGAAGAAGGGCATGACGATAGAAGAAGCACGACAGAAAGTATTGGATCCTTTATATTACGGCTGCCTGATGATCAAATCCGGCGATGCCGACGGACAGTTGGCAGGTGCACGTAACACCACCGGCAACGTATTGCGTCCGGCTCTCCAGATCATCAAGACCGCTCCGGGCATCACTTGCGTTTCAGGCGCCATGTTATTGCTTACCAAAGCTCCCAACTACGGGAAAAACGGCATATTGGTCATGGGCGACGTAGCCGTTACGCCCGTACCCGACGCCAATCAATTGGCTCAGATCGCCGTCAGCACGGCACGTACGGCACAAGCTGTAGCCGATATAGACCCGAAAGTGGCCATGCTGAGTTTCTCCACCAAGGGATCGGCCAAGCATGAAGTAGTGGACAAAGTGGTAGAAGCAACGAAACTGGCTCAGGAAATGGCCCCCGATCTCTGCATCGACGGAGAATTGCAGGCCGATGCCGCTCTGGTACCCAGCGTAGGCGAAAGCAAGGCTCCGGGTTCTAAAATCGCCGGACACGCCAACGTACTGATCGTCCCGAACCTGGAAGTAGGTAACATTTCCTACAAACTGGTACAACGTTTAGGCCATGCCGAGGCCATCGGCCCCATCCTCCAAGGCATCGCACGTCCGGTCAACGACCTGTCACGCGGTTGCTCCATCGAGGACGTCTATACGATGGTAGCCGTGACTGCCAACCAGGCTATCGCCGCCAAAGAACAAAAATAATATCCGATAGCATTTATCCAAACTTTTTCAGTATATGAAGATTTTAGTATTGAATTGCGGAAGTTCTTCTATCAAATATAAGTTGTACGACATGCACAACCACTCCGTCATGGCACAAGGCGGTATCGAAAAGATCGGATTGCCCGGCTCTTTCCTGAAAATGACCCTGCCCGACGGAACGAAGAAGATTATCGAAGAAGACATTCCGGAACACACCAAAGGAGTGCAGTTTATCTTCCAGATCCTGACAGATCCCCAACTGGGAGCCATACGGTCGTTGGAAGAGCTCGATGCCGTAGGCCACCGCATGGTACACGGCGGCGAGAAATTCAACAAGAGCGTCCGTCTCACGCCCGACGTCCTGGAGGCTTTCAAGGCTTGCAGCGACTTGGCTCCTCTGCACAATCCGGCCAATTTGAAAGGTGTCGACGCCGTTGCCACCCTTCTGCCGTCCATGCCTCAGGTAGGCGTGTTCGACACGGCTTTCCATCAGACGATGCCGGCCTACGCTTACATGTATGCCCTGCCTTATGAAATGTATGAGAAATACGGCATCCGCCGCTACGGATTTCATGGCACATCACACCGCTACGTATCGCAACGGGTATGCGAATTCCTCGGCACTTCGATCGAAGGCAAGCGCATCATTACCTGTCATATAGGTAACGGTGGTTCCGTCTCGGCCATTAAAGACGGCCAGTGCATCGACACTTCGATGGGACTGACACCGCTGGAAGGTCTGATGATGGGCACCCGTTCGGGTGAAGTGGACGGAGGTGCCGTAACATTCATCATGGACAAGGAACATTTGTCTCCGGCCGAGATGTCCGGTCTCCTGAACAAGAAATCCGGATTAGCCGGCGTAACGGGCGTGTCGTCAGACATGCGCGAAGTGACGGCTGCGGCTTATAAAGGCAACACACGTTGCCGCCTGGCCCTCGACATGTATGCTTACCGCATTAAAAAGTACATCGGTGCCTATGCCTCTGCCCTGAACGGCGTGGATATTCTCGTCTTCACCGGCGGTGTAGGCGAGAATCAGGCCGATATGCGCGAAGCATTCTGCTCAGGTCTGGATTACATGGGCGTATCAATAGACAAGGCTAAAAACGATACCATCCATGGTGAAGAAGCCGTAATCTCCACACCGGACAGCAAGGTGACGGTATGTGTCATCCCGACCGATGAGGAGTTAATGATCGCCAAAGATACGATGGATCTGGTATAAGATACCTTTAACTTTTAAAAACCTCCCTCACACAAACGCTTATTCACAGCTATGGGTGAGGGAGTTTTTTTATGCTATTTCCGCAGATAACGGGAACTCTGTAGATACAGAATATCATCACGTCATTCCCGGTTATTTCTCACTTAGTCTTCCCTCGGCAAAATAAACCAGTCGTGTGAAAGGCTTTTGTCCAGCTCCATAAGCAATAAGAACTTTCGGTGTGCGTTTGTCCAATATTCCCCTATTATACTGGAAATAAGAGCTATAACTCTGATAAATCTTACCTGCATTTTCCCCGTAAAACTTATTAAATAAGTAGCTATAGCCCGATTTTTTTTTTTAAAACCAAAAAAATTAAAAACAAAAATAAAAAAAATAAATTTAATAATATA
>JAJPYK010000236.1 GCA_021205005.1 Paraprevotella sp.
CAGCTACCATAGCCGTACAGGCACGTTATCCCCAAGCCGCTTCTATGATCGACATCGGAGGGGAAGATGCCAAAGTGGTTTTGTTCAAACACGCAGAGGCGTCGGAACTCCGTATGAACGGTAATTGTGCCGGAGGTACAGGCGCCTTTATCGATCAGATGGCCGTAATTTTGGGCGTTGATGTGCGTGATCTGAATGAATTGGCTTTGCATGCCACTCAAGTTTATCCTATTGCTTCGCGTTGCGGCGTCTTTTGTAAGACGGACATTCAGAATCTGATCGCGAAAAACGTGAGACGTGAAGATATTGCCGCTTCCATTTTCCATGCCGTGGCCGTGCAAACGGTCGTGACGTTGGCGCATGGCTGCGACATTCTGTCTCCCATTCTGTTTTGCGGCGGACCTCTTACGTTCATTCCGGCTTTGCGGAAAGCTTTTATGGATTATTTATCCATAGACGAGTCGCAAATCATTCTGCCCGAACATGGCGCTTTATTGCCGGCTTACGGCGCGGCCTTGTCGCATGAGGAAAAAGCGGCTTCCCGTCCGCTTTCCGCTTTCATTTCCGATCTGGAGCGGGAACCGGAAGTCCGGACGAAGAAAGTGTCTTCCGGCTTGCCGCCTATATTCACTTCAGAGGAAGAATATGGGCAGTGGGCCGAGAATATTGCAAAATATCAGTTGGCTACCTCGGAGCTTAAACAGGGTCCGCAAGATGTGTTCATCGGGATCGATTCCGGCTCGACGACTACGAAAATCGTGATGACGGACGACAAAGCCCGGATCTTGTTCTCTTTTTATGAGGTGAACGGAGGAAATCCGATAGAAACGGTGGAAAAGGGATTGAACAGACTGAAAGAAGAGTGCCGTAAGCAGGGAACCGAATTGTGCATCAAAGGCAGTTGTTCCACCGGTTATGGAGAAGAATTGGTCAAGGCAGCTTTCCAATTCAGGTCCGGAATAGTGGAAACGATTGCCCATTACATGGCAGCTCATCATCTGAACCCTGAAGTCTCTTTTATCCTCGACATCGGCGGACAGGACATGAAAGCCATCTTTGTGAATGGAGGGGTCATAGACCGCATCGAGATCAACGAAGCCTGCTCTTCCGGGTGCGGCTCTTTTATCGAGACTTTTGCCAAGACGCTGGGCTACACGGCCCATGATTTCGCGATGGCGGCTTGCCGGTCGGCAGCTCCGTGTGATTTGGGCACAAGGTGTACGGTCTTCATGAATTCCAAGGTCAAACAAGTGCTTCGCGAGGGGGCGACGGTGGATGACATCGCGGCCGGACTGGCCTATTCCGTAGTGAAGAACTGTCTGTACAAGGTGTTGAAGCTGAAGGATATTTCCGTGCTGGGACAGGGCATTGTGGTGCAAGGCGGAACGATGCGGAATGATGCCGTGGTACGTGCTCTGGAACTGCTGACGGGGACGGAAGTGGCCCGTTGTAACTGTCCGGAGCTGATGGGTGCTTTCGGTTGCGCCCTGTATGCCATGAAACATCAGGGAACCGGAGTCGGGTTGGACGATATTATAAATAAAGCTCATTATACTTCGCGTTTTCTCAATTGTAAGGGATGCAACAACCAATGCCTGGTGGTGCGTTATCAATTCGAGAACGGGGATAATTACTATTCCGGGAATAAATGCGAGAAGGTGTTTACGAACGGGGGAAAAGAAAAGGTACGAGGGGCGAATGTCTATCTGCGGAAGAACGAACTGCTCTTTTCGCGTCAGACCGAGCTCGAACATCCTCGCATGACGTTGGGGATTCCACGCTGCCTGAACATGTATGAGGACTATCCTTTCTGGCATACTTTGTTTGTGTCTTGCGGAATACAAGTAAGCCTGTCCGATCCATCTAATTTTATCTGTTACGAGCGTAACGCCCGTATGGTCATGTCGGACAATATCTGTTTTCCGGCCAAGTTGGTGCACAGTCACATACAAGACCTGATCAACCGGAAGGTGGACCGTATCTTTATGCCTTTTGTCGTGTTCGAGCGTCAAGGAGACGGGCAAAACAGTTATAACTGTCCCGTAGTGACGGGATACTCCGAAGTGGTGAAGAGTGTGCAGAATGAAGGGATTCCCATAGATTCGCCCACTATATCTTTCAAAGACCGTCAGTTGTTGTTCAAGCAGTGTCGGGATTATCTGGTCGGCTTGGGAATCGACACCAAAACACTCACTCAGGCTTTTAAACGGGCTGAAGAGGAGCAAGAAACTTACTTTCGCAAGCTGGTGGCTTGCAATGAGGAAATTTTGCGGGATGCGGAAATGTCCGGTCATCCTTCATTCACCGTATTATTGGCCGGGCGTCCCTACCATTCGGATGCGTTGATACAGCATAAAGTTTCCGACATGTTGTCCGATATGGGCATCAATGTGATTAGCGACGATGTCGTGCGCGGGAAGGATATCGAGATAGACGATGCACATTTTCTGGCCCAATGGGCTTATCCCAATAGAATATTGAACGCAGCCAAATGGTGCGTTTTGCAGGGACAGGATTTGCAGTTCGTGCAGAAGACTTCGTTCGGATGCGGACCGGATGCGTTCTTAGTCGATGAGGTCCGTGACCTGTTGATGCGTCACGGGAAGTCTTTCACCTTGTTGAAACTGGACGACATCAATAATATCGGTTCCATGAAACTGAGGGTGCGTTCTTTAGTGGAAAGTCTGAAATTGGCGGGCGAACATGCCGAGCACAGTCTGACGGAAGAAGACTTTCAGACCGTACCCGTTTACGATAAGTTGTTCCGTGGGCGTAAGATTCTCGTGCCTTTTTTCACGCCTTTCCTGTCCCCTTTGGTGCCGGCGGTGATGAGAGCGGCAGGTTATGATGTGGATAATTTGCCGCTGAGCGATGCGGCCTCTTGCGAATGGGGACTGAAATATGCCAATAATGAAGTCTGTTATCCGGCCACTTTGATTGTGGGCGATGTCATTAAAGCTTTCAAAAGCGGGAAGTACGACCCGGACCGCACGGTTGTGGCCATGACACAGACCGGAGGACAATGCCGTGCCAGCAATTATGTGTCTTTGATTAAAAAAGCTTTGGTCGACGCAGGATATTCCGGCGTTCCGGTCATTTCCTTGACTTTCGGCGGATCGATAAAGAACGATCAGCCGGGTTTCAAAATGGATTGGATGAAGATTCTTCCTTTGGCTTTCCGTGCCATTCTGTATACGGACTGCATCGCGAAGTTCTATTATGCTTCCGTGGTTCGTGAAAAGTCGCCGGGACAGACGGCAATGTTAAGAGACAAATATCTCAACGTGGGCGAGGAGCTTATTTCCAAGGGACGATCCAAGGAGCTTGTCCATACGTTGTCTTCGGCGGCAGAGGAGTTCAATGGGATTTGCGAGGAGATACATTGTCCGAGAGTCGGAGTGGTCGGGGAGATTTTCTTGAAGTTCAATCCGTTTGCTCAAAAGAATATCACGGATTGGTTGGCAGAGCGCAAAATCGAGGTCGTGCCTCCCGGCCTGACCGATTTCCTGATGCAGAACTTTGTCAACAGGAAAGTGAATGTGGCTTCCCATTTGCAGAAGAACACCTATCCGTCTTTCGTTTATGATTGGGCTTATAAGGCTGTCGAGAGTCAACTGGACAAGGTCAATGCCATGGCAGGAAAGTTCCGTTACTTCATCCCCTTCCATAATATTTTCCGGGAAGCCGATGAGGCGCGCAAGGTGATTTCTCTGAACGCCCAGTTCGGAGAGGGCTGGTTGCTTCCGGCCGAGATTATGTCGTACGCTCGGCAAGGAATTACGGACGTGGTCAGTCTGCAACCTTTCGGTTGTATCGCCAACCATATCGTGTCGAAAGGGATCGAAAAGCGGATTAAGTCCTATTATCCCGACCTCAATCTGCTGTCGCTGGATTTCGACAGCGGAGTGAGCGATGTGAATGTCACCAACCGTATGCTGTTGTTTATTCATCATCTGAATCGATAGATTATGACAACGGTAACGAAATACAGCGGTCAGGAGGCGAAAATCATAGAGGCGGCCAAATCCATGTTCATCGAAAAAGGTTTTGCCGAGACCAGTATGAGCGACATTGCGGCCCGGGTGGGTATGAACCGTCCCAGGTTGCACTACTATTTTCGGACGAAGGAAAAGATGTATCAGGCTGTGTTCGGTCAGATCGTCCGTTCGTTCGTACCGAAGATGCAAGACGCGATTTTGCAGAAAGACAAGTCGGTGGGCGAACGGGTGGGAGAGATGATTGACGCGTATTACGCCGTATTCCTCGTGCAACCGGACCTGCCGCTGTTTGCTTTGCGTGAGATAGAACGGGATGCGGACGCTTTTATCGGGATGGTTAAGATGCAACAGATGGAGATGTATGGAAGCGTCAGTAAGATTGCGGATAGTTTGCGGGAAGAGATGGCGCAAGGACATTTGCGCGAGATTCCTCTTCGGGCAGTCTTTTTCACTTTCTACGGCTTATTGATCATGCCTTTTCTCACGAAGAATCTGGCCGGATCGCTCTTGTTGAAAGACGACGAGACCTTGGAAGACTTGTTGGCCCGGTGGAAACCTTATGTGGTTCTTCAGATGGAAAGCCTCTTATGCGTAAAATGAGAGGGGAGGGCATCCTATTCCTTTGTTTTTCCTTTCCGTATTCCGCTTTTTTGCGCTAACTTTGCGGATACACCAATATACATGACAATTTATGGGCGGTTTTTTCGGCTTCGTTTCAGAGGCGCAATGCGTGGCCGACTTATTCTACGGCACAGATTACAATTCTCATTTAGGTACCCGACGGGGAGGGCTGGTCACTTATGATAAGGAAGGAGGCTTTATCCGTTCCATTCATAATCTGGAAAGCAGTTATTTCCGTACGAAGTTCGAAGACGAACTGGAGCAGTTCAAAGGACATGCCGGCATCGGTGTCATCAGCGATACGGATGCCCAGCCTCTGTTGATGAATTCACATTTGGGACGTTTCGCCATTGTTACCGTGGCCAAGATCAACAACATGGAGGAGCTGGCTTCGGAGATGCTGGCCGAAGGCGTGCACTTTTCCGAGTTCGGTGCGGAAAAGACGAATCCCACGGAAGTGGTCGCCCTGCTGATTCATCAAGGCCGTACGTTCGTGGAAGGGAGCGAAAACGTATATAAAAAGATCAAAGGGTCGTGTTCGTTGCTCCTGCTCACGGAAGACGGGATCATTGCCGCCAGGGACAGTTGGGGACGGACGCCGATCGTGGTGGGACAAAAAGACGGAGCGTACGCCGTGACCGGTGAGTCGACCGCATTCCCCAATCTGGGTTATGAGACATCGTATTATCTCGGACCGGGAGAAATCGTGCTGTTGCAGGCCCGTCGGATGGAGCGTTTGCGCCGCCCGAACAAGCGGATGCAGATTTGTTCTTTCCTTTGGGTGTATTACGGTTTCCCCACTTCGTGTTATGAAGAAAAGAACGTGGAGGAGTTCCGTTTCGCCTGCGGTAAGAAAATGGGGGCGCACGACGATACGGACGTGGATTGTGTCTGCGGGATTCCGGACTCCGGCATCGGCATGGCCCTGGGGTATGCGGCGGGAAAAGGAGTGCCCTACCAGCGTGCCATCCTGAAATATACGCCTACCTGGCCGCGCAGCTTCATGCCGAGCAATCAGGAGATGCGCTCGTTGGTGGCCAAGATGAAACTGATTGCCAACCGCGAGATGTTGAAGGGAAAACGGATGTTGTTTTGCGATGACTCCATCGTGCGGGGGACGCAGTTGCGCGACAACACGAAAGTGCTGTTCGAGTACGGGGCGCGGGAAGTGCACATGCGCATCGCCTGTCCGCCGTTGATTTACGGTTGTCCTTTCATCAATTTCACCTCTTCCAAAAGCGACATGGAACTGATTACCCGTAGGTTGATTCTGGAGTTTGAGGGAGATGCGGACAAGAATCTGGAGAGATATGCCGCCACCGGTTCGCCGGAATACTGCCGTATGGTGGATACCATAGCCGAACGTCTCCATCTTTCCTCATTGAAGTTCAGTACGCTGGAAGACTTAGTCGACGCCATAGGATTGCCGCGAAGCAGGGTATGCACCCACTGTTTCGACGGAAGCAGCCGTTTCACGTTGGAAGAAGAGAACGAGATAGAAGCCGTATGAGCGCATTTTATATCCTGCTGACCACGGCCGTCTACTTTCTCCTCTTGTTCGCCATCTCCCGCAAGATGGGCGGGAAAGGCGACAATGACGCTTTCTTCCGCGGCAACAGGCAGTCGCCGTGGTGGGCAGTCGCCTTCGGCATGGTGGGCGCTTCGGTTTCGGGGATAAGCTTTGTTTCCGTGCCGGGTATGGTGCGCGATTTGGATATGACCTACATGCAGATGTGTGTAGGTTTCTTTTTCGGTTATTTGGTCGTGGCTTTCGTCCTGTTGCCCCTGTATTACAAACTGAATCTGACTTCCATCTATACTTATTTGGACCTCAGGTTCGGAAAGCGGGCCTACCGTACGGGAGCCTCTTTCTTTCTATTGTCCAAGATATTAAGCTCGGCGGCCCGTCTTTATCTCGTTTGTCTGATCTTGCAGGAATATGTTTTCGGGTCGATAGGCATCCCGTTTGCACTGACCGCTGCGGGGACGGTCTTCTTGATTTGGCTGTATACTTTCAGGGGAGGCATCAAAGCTCTGGTCTGGACCGATTCCTTGCAGACTTTTTGTCTGATTGCGGCCCTGTTGCTGATCATCTACCAACTCTGTCATCTGAACGGGTTTACGGTGTCCGAGGCGGTCCGACACATTGCGGAAAGTCCGCACAGCCGTTGGCTGGAGTGGGACGATTGGACTTCGCGCCAGCACTTTGTCAAGCAATTCCTGAGCGGAGTGTTCATCGTAATCGTGATGACGGGACTGGACCAGGATATGATGCAGAAGAATCTGACTTGCAAGAGTCTGCGCGATGCCCAGAAAGATATGTGCTCCTATGGCGTGCTGTTCATTTCGTTGAACTGGCTTTTTCTGAGTCTGGGCATCCTGTTGCTGACTTTGGCGGCTAAAGAGGGCATTGCGCTGCCGGTCAAGGGGGATGACATCCTGCCTTTGTTTTGTGCGGAGGGATACCTGGGACATGGGGTCCTGATCCTGTTTACCATCGGTATCATAGCCGCTGCGTTCAGCAGCGTAGACTCCGCCCTGACGGCTTTGACCACGAGTTTTTGCGTGGACATTCTTGATGTGGAGCGTCGTTACGACCGTCCGGAACGTGTCCGCAAGTGGGTGCATGGAGGGATTGCCTTGCTGTTCGTCGGCTTTATATTATGCTTTGAGGCCGTGAATAATTCCAGCATCATCAATGCCATTTATGTGGTGGCTTCCTATACCTACGGTCCTCTTTTGGGATTGTTCTCGTTCGGCTTGTTCACTCGGCGGATGCCCCGTCCGGTCGCCGTCCCTTTGGTCTGCGTGGCCGCTCCCGTGTGTTGCTATTTGCTTGATGCCTATACGACGGCAGCCTATGGTTATCATTTCGGTTATGAATTGTTGATGCTCAACGGGTTTCTGACCTTCGTCGGCTTGTATGCAGTTTCATCTCGCGAGGGGCATAGGACTTTATAGAATTTTTCTCCGCAGATTGAAAAATCAATCTGCGAAGGACTATTTTTCAATCTGCGGAGAAAAAATCGGCGATGTCCACACCTTGTTCGGTCCGTTTCGGAAAGCTTTGTTTTATTGGGGGCGGAATCGGGCTCCGAGATCCCCGGGATATACGAAAAAGAGGTTGTGTCAAAACGTTGGCACAACCTTTTTTATGCGCAAAGCCCAGA
>JAJPYK010000285.1:0-1952 GCA_021205005.1 Paraprevotella sp.
CTGTTTTTCAATGGGATAAAAAGGCATATACAAAAGAATTTATAGAAAAGAATGAGCAGTCTATGGATATTTTCTTCATTAGAGAGGGGTATTTTTCTCTTATTTTGTTTTGCGATTTTAGCCTATTTCCTTATCTTTGTCAAAACATTAATTAACGAATCTACCTCTATGAAGCGTAAATTTACTTTAACCTTAATCTTATCCCTCGCATTAGGAGGGGCAGCCATTGCCGGAGCCGTCATCAGTATATACGATTGCATGGAATGGAATAATATCTGCGCGAGCCATACCTTTTCGCCCAATGCCATGAAGTACACCCAGAACATCATCTTCCATGCCTCTTATTGGATGGGCATCGCTTTCATTTGCCTCTGTCTCTTCGTCATGTCCCTGTTTTGGAATTTACACCGACAAAGAAGACTGAGCCCCCCGACGGAAGCCCCGTCGACAGAGCCCGACAGGACTGAACTGCAAAAGCTGAAAGTCAACATCTATACGAATGATGTATTTTTCGGAGACATCAAAAAGAAAGGCCGCCACCAAACCGTTGCCCTCCTGAATTACCTCATCCAAACGGATACGCACGAGGTCTCATATGAAAAGCTCAATACCCTGTTTCACGACAACTTCTTCACCGGTTCGCCCCAATCCCGGCGGAAAGTCAATAACCTCAGATATGAAATCAGCGACATGCTGAAAGAGACATCGCTCGATTTAGTCAAAACCCCTTCGGACAGCCTGATCCTCATCGTGAAGAACAGAGCTTTCTTACTCTTCAATGCCGCGAAACGGCTCATTTTCTTCAGGTATCACTTTCTTCACACTCGTTTTCGCACCTAACTTAATCAATTTATTGGCAGCGCCTACTACGCTCAAACGTCCGTCTTTCAGCTTATCGGCGGCCTTGGCAAAGGAAGAAGAAGCGTCTTGCAACTTTTGTCCCACCGTTTCGAAATGGGTGACGAAATCGGCCACACGGTCGAGCAGCATCCGTGCCGTATCGTAAATAGCTTCCTGATTCTGCGCCTGTTGCATCTGCGTCCATGCGATCTGGATGATGCGGAGCGCGGCCGTAAGGTTCTGTTCGCCCGTAATGAACACGCCTTTCGAGAATGCCTCGCGCCACAAATCCGGTGCTTCGGCCAAAGCCAGTTGGAGCGCCCCCTCATTGGGCACGAACATAATCACATAATTCAGGGCCTGGCGGGGTGGTTTGATATAAGCACTGTAATCTTTACGGGCCAACTCTGTCACATGCTGCCGCACACTTCTGATATGCCGCTGCAGGGCGTCGGCACGCTCTTCGTCGGTCTCTGCATTCCGGTAGTCCACAAAGGCCGTAAGCGAAACTTTGGAATCTATCACGGCATCTTTGCCGTCTGGATAATGTAGAATGGTGTCGGGAATCATGCGCTTCCCGGAATCTTCGTTCAGGATGGCTTTTCCCGAGCGGTCGCGCAGCGTCACCTGCTTTTCATAGTGTATGCCTTCCTTCAATCCCTGGCTTTCCAACAGCTCGTCCAGAATCAGTTCTCCCCAATTGCCCTGCACCTTATTTTCATTACGCAAAGCCGTAGCCAGCTTGTCGGCCTCGGCGCCGATCTCTCTCGTACGCTTCATCACCTCTTCGATAGCCTTCTCCAACGATGCCGTATTTTTATTATGGGAATCGCGGCTGTTGTCCATGGCAGTACGCATTTCACGAATCGTTTCCTTCAACGGGTCTATGATGGCCGTCATCTGCACGTTGTTCTGCTGGGACAATTCCCGGGTGCGCTGGCTCAGGATCTCACGGGTGGCATTTTGCAACTGCTCCTGCACCAGGCGCAACCGGTCCTGGAACTGTTTGTTGCGTTCTTCCCGCTCGTGCACAATTTGTTCTCGCACCAGGACGAGTTCTTTATCAGCAGCCTGCTTGTCGGCCGCCAAGCTTCGGTTCTCCACATTCAATA
>JAJPYK010000285.1:1962-7738 GCA_021205005.1 Paraprevotella sp.
CTTCCATCCGTTGGCTGAGTTCTAAACAAAACCTAATCATTCTCGCTTCCATTTATACGGCTCTGATCCGTCAATTGTCCATTTCTTATTCGCGAGCATGCAACAAAGTTTGCAAAGACGACACCCGCGCCCTCGTCCACAAAAAAATCAATCCGGCTCCGCAAAGTAAGCCGATCAATACGCATAAAAGTTCCGTCATCATCGGTATTCTTCCGTTTTATAACAAAATTATATATTTTACTTCACTAAACAAAGAAGGAATTTGTATTTTTACAATTGTTTTCATTCGTTTTCCACATAGCCTACTATGCGGCATTACACTATCGAAAACCGAAGTTATACAAGTTGCCGGACAAAGACCGGGTGAAACTGCGAGACTGGGTTTATTGTACGTGACAATTTGGTCAGGCAAGAAGTATCAGCCATAAAGCTGTCGGAAACATTCTTCCGGACGGCTAAGTCGGCTGATGTGACTGAGTACATTTCTTTGGGCAAGAATAGCAGGAAGGGAGATACAAGGCATCTGGCATCAATGCAGTAAGAACTAAAATCATGGCTGGGGGCTTTTGCCGTCATAAGAGGGCAAACTCCATTCGTAACATGGCTCGCATAATAAAAGGTGCTTAACTTAGCAAACGCCTCATGTTCAGGACGTGTCCGAACACTTCTGATGAGTGGTCATGTATATATGCGAACTTACCCAAGAATACGTCAATATTCGTAAACTTGGGTAAGATCTTATAGATATTGTTTGGAGAGGACTTGGAATCCGCTCTCTTAGTCTTCATCGATGCCGAAGACGATGAACGTAAACGGCAATACGACAGTCAACAACGTGTGGAAGTTCTCGAAAGTTTCACCCTCAGAAAAGAGTTAAATGGGTTTGACTTTTATTCTCGCCACAACTCTGAGTCGAGCATACTGGGGGTTGGATTGGGCACGATTGCCTTGTCCTGTCCGCATTCGTAGTTGGGAATGTAGAAGTCGAGCCACGGGGCGCAATACCCCTTCAAGGAGTTGAACCGATAGCTTACGGGGATATTGGTGCCTTCATATCCTCTTGTGATAGGCAGTTCCAGCCGTTTATAGTCCCAATATACCAGACCTTCTCCCCAGAACTCGATACGTTTCTGCACCATCAGTGCTTGGATGAAATCATCCATTGTGGAGGCGTTGCAGGTGTATCTTTGTTGCCCGTAATTATAACGATAGCTGTTGATAAAGGATTCCAGATTGTGTATGCCGCTTGACAGCCCTCCTGTATGGGCAGAGGCCTCCGCCACGATGAAGTACATCTCCTCCACACGCATCATCGGGTAGTCGGCAAGCGCGCCCACCTGGTAATCGTCTTCGTTCCCGTCGGCGGGCTGGAACTTCAGGTTGGTATAAGGGTCCAGGTAGGCGAACTGCTCCGGCGTCAGGATGGTTTTATACTGAGACTGCGCGTCCTCGTTATAGGCATCGTCAGGATTGACCCACGATTGCTTTCGCCAGTCATCGTCGCTGATTTGGTCGTACAGGCTTTTCCCTATGGTACGGAATGTCCCGTAATTGTAGCCTCCGGTCCCGAAACTGGTTTCCGCGCTAACTTCGCCAACGAAGTTGATCCACGCGCTGAGGTTTAGCGCCTCTTTGTTGATCAGCATGCCCAGCATCCAAGACGAGGTGGAGGTTTTGGTGAAGCCGTCGGTGCTGTACCATTCAGATTCGGTCATAGGAATGGCCCCCGACTGGTCGATAGCTTGCTGGGCATAACTTTGCGCTTTGGCATAGCAGTCGGTGGCGGAGGTGATGCCCAGTTCCGGATATTGGCTCATGTCAGCGAGGTCTTCGGGATACTTGTCGAAGTGGCTTGCCAGTTCGAGCCATACGCGCGCTTTCTCGCCGTAGACCACAGCAAGGTTGGGTTCGTTCTTTTCCGTCCGTTTGTAGTCGCCGAGTTGTTGTTCCGCAAGATCCAGTTCGTCCAGGATGAACTTGTACATGGTGTGGTAGGGCGCGCGCGGAAGGTTGAAGGCATCTTCCTGAGTAGTCTCTTCAGTGACGATGGGGACGGTCAGTCCGTGTATGGCAGGGTCTGCCCGATCATCGATACGTGAGATTCCCGTCTTTTTGAATTCAAACATTCTTGCCATATCAAAGTAAATCCATGCGCGGTAGAAGTGTGCGATGCCCATGGCGTGCAGTTCCTGTGCGTCCTGCGTTTCGGGGTTTACGCGCTTCATCAACTCCGTCACCGTTTCGTTCCATTTGTAATAAAACGACCAAGGGTAGTAGCAAGTATTGTAATCGTTCCCCAAGTAGGTGCAGAATCCCCATGAGGAGAAATAGTCGTAATAGTTGTTGGAGGTGGAGAAGTCCTCGCAAAGCACGTCGCGTACGACTCCGAGGCCCGGATATCCGAAGTCGAAATTAGAGGTGCTGTAGATACCGCAGATAGTGCTTGGGAATCCGGTAATAGCATTGGTCAGCCGCGTGAGGCCTTCTTTCGAGTTGTCCAGTTGATCCGAGGTGATGAACGAATCGGCAGGTACCGCTTCGTCAATGCAACCGGCCAGTCCACCGGTCAGTAGGGCAAGCAGGAATATCTTTATTTTCGTTTTCATATTTCTTATACCTTAATATATTATGTCGTTGTTAGAATTGGATGTTGATGCCTCCTGAGATGGTCCGCATCGGTGAATAGGAACCTGCGCTCAGGCGCGGGTCGAAGCCTTTCCGCTTGGACCACAGGAATACGTTGTCGCACGTCAGATAAAACCTCAGTTTGCTGATGTTCATCTTGCCCAGCCATTTCTTCGGAAGGGTGTATCCCAGTTGTATGTTTTGCAGGCTCAGGTAAGCCCCTTTGATGAGGAACCGGTCGGAAGTAGATCCCGTGCCGGCGTCGCCATACTGCCAACGCGGTATGTTGGAAGAGGTGTTTTCGGGAGTCCATGCGTTCAGCAGGTCTTTGTGCAGGGCGTATCCCGTATTACCGGAAGTGGGTACTGTCATCATGTTGGCATACTCGCTGTCGTACAGCCGGCCTCCGATGGAGTATGTGAACTCTATGTTGAAGTCGAATCAGTAAGCGTCCAGCGTGGTGCCGAATTCTCCAAACAGCTTGGGATAAGTGCTTCCGCAGAGGTAGTAGCTGGCTTGGTTATAATCGGTGGTCACACTCGTTTCCCCGTTCGCGTCCGTGTAGTAGTACTGGGCAAGCCCTTCGGAGGATACGCCGGCATACTTGGGCATGTACCACGTGCTGAGGGGAAGCCCTTCACCGATGAATGTGTCCGTTGTGGGAAGATATCCCCGGTGCCCGTCTACCGTATTGGTGATTTCGCTGTCGGGCAGCTTGGTCACTTGGTTCTTGTTGTAAGTCAGGTTGGCGGTGAGCGACCACGTCACGTTCTGTGTCTTGACCGGAGTGCCGTTCAACATCAATTCCAATCCCCGGTTGCGCATATTGCCAATGTTGTCGTAATATCCGGAATATCCCAGTATTTGAGGGGTGCTCCGCCAATAGAGCATGTTACGTCCCATCCGGTTGTAGAATTCCAGACTTCCGCTCAAACGACTTTTCAGCATCTCAAACTCCACGCCAACGTTAAGGTTGGCATTCGTTTCCCATGTAATGTCCTTTTTCCCTTTGTTTTTCAGGACGTAGGCGGGTTGTCCGTTCTTGTTCTCTATGGTGTAGGTATCCATATAGAGGAAGTTGTCGATGTTGTCGTTTCCTTGTTCTCCGTAAGAGAGTTTCAGTTTCAGCATGTTCAGCCAACCCACCTTGAACCAGCTCTCCTTACTGACGATCCATGCGGATCCTAACGACCAGAAGTTACCCCAGCGATAGTCGGGGTGGAAACGGGAGGATGCGTCGCGGCGGAAAGATGCCGAACCAAAATACTTCTCCTTGAAGTCATACATTCCGCGGATGAAGTAACCTTCGGTGTTGTAGTCGGTAGCGTAAGAGGTCGGGTCGCCAACCGCGGAAAGCCAGCCGTTCAGTTCCAGGTTTGAAGCGTAGTCGGCGGCATTGCTTTTTATGCCCGACAAGTTTTCGTAACGGTTAGTATAGTTTTCGTGTCCCAACAGGACGGAGATGTTATGGTCGCCGATTTGCTTGTTGTAGTTCAACAACTGCTGGAAATTAAAAGTAGCTAAGCGCACCTGCTGTCTAATAAGTATTCCATTTGCGACAACATAGTAACCGTTGTACGGATTTGACGCGGCGATTTGCCGTTCATCGTTGATGGTGGCTCCCGCGTTGATGGTGAGTTTGAAGTCTTTGAGGAACGTAATGTCCGCATACAGCCCTCCGTTCAGAGCGTTGGATACGCTTCCGGCCTTATCGTATACAAGGTCTCCCAGCATATTGGAATTGGAGCTTTTCGGGCGTTGCATACCTGCATTCTCCCCGGAGCCGTAGTCGTACACCTTCCCGTATTCACCGGTCCGGATGTTGCCCGATGCATCGCGGATGTAAAGCGGATAGATGGGTCCGATTTCGGACAATTCGGTAAACAAGCCGCTTTGGTAGGATGAGTTGAAGTCCGAGCGCGTATAAGCCGCGTTTCCTCCGAAAGTCATCCACGGTTTGACTTGGTAGGATGCTTTCAGGCGTGCCGTATATCGGGTGTAACCGGAATTTTGGATGATTCCGTCTTCGTCCAAGTAGCCGAGTGAACCGTACACTTGCGCCTTATCGCTTCCTCCGGCGATGCTTACATTGTATTCTTGTCGGAATCCCGTCCGATAAGCAGCATCCTCCCAATCATCGGGAATAAGATAGTAATCGCCTACTTTTCTTCCCAACGTGGCATTCGGGTTCAGTTTGCCGTCGCGTCCGATCAACGTTTCTCCGTCGGGTACAGTGTAGACATTGTATCCCAATCCGCCCACTTCCGAATTTCCTAACAAGTTGGTATTGGCTTTTTTGTAGGCTGCTTCAGGGGTGTAGCCGTTGGAAATATAGTTGTTGTACAAGGATTTGTAGAACATCTCGTAATATTGTCCGGGATCCGTGATGCGGTCGTAATTTCTGGCGCCACGTGAGTTCCCTCCCCATTTGGCATCCATCGTCACCACGGCATCACCAGCCTTGGCTCTCTTCGTGGTGATCATAATGACCCCGTTTCCTCCCCGTGCACCGTACAAGGCATTAGCTGCTGCATCCTTCAACACGGTGACCGATTCCACATCCGCCGGGTTGATGTCGTTATAATCCCCATCAAAAGGCATTCCGTCCAGCACGATCAGTGGGGAAGTTCCGGCATTGATAGAGCCCACTCCGCGCACCGTAATGGTAGAAGATGCGCCCGGTTCGGTGGATGGCGTAATTTGCAGTCCAGGCACTTCGCCGTCCAGACTTTGCAAGACGTTGGAGACTTGCTTACGGCTGATTTGATCTTGGTCCAGCACGACAGCCGAACCGGTGAAAGCCGACTTCTTGGCTATCCCGAATGCGGTCACGATCACTTCGTCCACAACCTTGGTATCCGACTCCATCTTCACATAAACCATCGGGCGCACTTTCACTTCGACAGTCTTCATGCCGACATATGAAATTCGCAGAGTTGTGACGGAAGCCGGCAGATTGTTCAGCATAAACTTACCGTCTACATCGGTGATGGTACCTATCTTGGTATCGACGGCAAGAACGGAAGCCCCGAAAACAGGTTCGCCTTCTTCATCGCGCACGATACCTTGAACCTTCTGCACCTGAGCCGTAATCACATGGATACTTGCCAGCAACATCAGAGCCAGTAGAAAAGTTTTCTGTTTCATCTAT
>JAJPYK010000278.1:0-278 GCA_021205005.1 Paraprevotella sp.
AAGAAAAACATCATCTATTTATTGATTAAATAATTAATTTTATAAAAAAACTACTTTTTGCTTGGCCGCAGCTTTTTGCTTGGCCGCACAGTTCGTGAACGCACAAGCCCCCCCGGAATCGCCTCCGGTACCGACTTATCCGGAAGAAGACGTACATGCTATTTATATCGTGGCTTATACCTCTCCGTTGACTGAACTGAAGTTCCAGGACGACTGGTATACGAAAGCAGAAACCACTACTGTGGCAGATGTTGAAGTGGTCGATGATGCTGCTATGA
>JAJPYK010000278.1:288-7692 GCA_021205005.1 Paraprevotella sp.
ATGATTATCTTCATGTGGATGTGTATTCCAACGAAGATGCCGAATTCTGCATCGGTTTTCAAAACTGGGTGCCGGGTGAGGAAGTGTATTCAAAGGTGGTCAACGTGGCTGCCGGAAAATGGAACTCTTATGATTTCCCGTTGAGCGATATTTTTGTGACCAATGAGGCCCGCAATGCGAATGTGTTGCGCATCAACAAATATATCACGGACGTAGATCCGGGTACCAAGTTTGCGAAGGAAATCTATGTGTCCAATATTTATGTATACAAGGGAGAACCGGCCTCAATCGTGCGTAGCGCAAACTCGAGTGCAGAAGAAGTAGCCATATATCCTGCAACGGTGAAGGATTATCTCCATGTAGACGCCGGTCAGAACGTGGATGCCGTCAAGTTGTACAGTGTCAGTGGTAGCCTGGTGCTCTCCTCAGGAGCTGGTATCAATCAAATCAATGTATCTTCTCTTCCGAAAGGGGTATATATCGTAACCGTGACTCTGGCCGACGGCAGTGTAACCAACAAGAAGATCATGAAACAATAAAAAAGTGATTTATCCCCTGAAATCGGGAGACGTAAAAATTATCTTATTGCTGAAAGAGGTTGTGTCGACACAACCTCTTTTTTTATAGTTCACGGTCCGTCAGTATGCTGATAGTTTATGCTGTTTCTTCTCACTCTTGGGCTGAGAAGTGGCCATATTGCAATTGTATCGGGTATCCAATAGGGCAACTTGAAATCAGCACCAGCCGTACATAGTCCTTCCTGTTTTCGGCCGTTTAGCGCACATCTTTTGGATATTAAAAGCGATGACGAAGAAAGCAAAATCCATCATAACGGTTCTTTTTCATAGGTCATCCCACTGTGTATTCAGGAGGACGTCCTTCGGTATTCATAACTATTATTTCATAAAAAAACGAGGTCGTGTCAAAACGTTGACACAACCTCGCGATCCAATTCTTTGATGAGGCTTTTTCAAGCCTCTCTTTCCCTGTCTGTGCAGGGAGGTCCTTTACTTCTTGATCATCTTATGTACTATGACGTTTCCGTCGGCTTTCTGTATTCTCAGAAGGTAATATCCGGGTGTCAGATAGGCTACATTGAGTTTTACCGTTTCGCCCTGTGCGTCACAACCGCTTACTTCTTGTCCGGATGTGTTGTAAACGGAAACCTTGCGGATGTCGCCATCGGTACGGACAACGATACTTTGTTCTACGGGATTCGGAGTGAAAAAGACTTGATGGTCCGTTGTTTTCGTACCGTCTACCGAAGTATCCACATTGAAATCCTGAATGTATTTTTCCATGATACCCATCGTGGATTTCTCTGTGGCATAGTCTTTCTCCGGTTGTACGGAAAGTGCGTAAGCATCGTACATGGCTCCTCTACACCAATACGTGGAAGTCAACTGGTTCGGTTTCAGATAGGAGAATACGCTGTCGATCAATACCATATATCTTTCGTCACCTTTGGCGCTTCCGTTATAGGGCACGCCGAATTCTCCCAACATACCTTTCTTGTTGTTCTTTTTGAGCCATGCGATAAACGGATCCAAGCGTTGCTTGTAGATTTCCACATTTTGGCCTACTTCCTGGTCGTACGTGTTTTGATAAGTACCGGAATTGTCCTTGTCGAAATAAGTATGGGCCTGGTAAACGATTTTGTTGCACGGGTCAGTCAGGTCTTTCAGTTTGTCGCTTACGTTTTCCCATCCTTGTGCGCTGGCGTAGTTCTTACCTTCTACTACGATTTGTGCTTTGGTGTCGACTTCGCGGATGGCATTGATAGCGGCCTGATAGTTGTTGAATGCTACATCGATGTCGATTCCCTTAGGTTCGTTCATCAGGTCATATCCCCAGATGTTGCTGTAATTACAGAATTCTTTGGCGATTTTTTGCCACAGGTCGGCAAAGTGCTCTTGTGTCACTACGATATTGTCCATGGCTTCCCAGCTTCCCCACGAATTGGTTGCGGAATTCCATTCGCAGCGTCCGGCCACGCCATATTCATATTTCACTCCGTCTACGGTACGTTCAAAGTAATCGTGCATGTCGAACAGTACCCACATACCGAGCCGTTCGGCTTCTTTTACGACTTCGGCCAGAACTTTGATGTCCGACTTCTCGGCATCGTAGTCCAGTTCTCCACCCAGTTCATGTTGTAAACGCGGAGCGCGGAAAGGAATGCGTAATAAACGTATGCCTTTTGCCTTGAAATAGTAGAGGTCTTCAAACTTGGGATAAATGTAATCTGTGCCGAAAGTACCCGGTACGTTTCCGCCAGAGGCCGAAGCCAGGTTCACACCTAAATAGGTTTGATCCATCGGAGGCAGTACGCCGTCTTCCTTGTCTTGTATGGCAACCTTGTCTTCACCCTCTTCATAAGGATCGGTCACTTCGCCCGGACGCACCTCGCCCTTATAGGCGAAAATATTATCCACATAGATGTCTTGTGTGGGATAACCGCCCACTTTCAGACGAATGACATATACTTGTGTCAGATCTATGTCTTTAAAATAGTCCATAGAGAAGTTTACAGAGGTCCATTCGCCTTTCTTGATGTTAAGTAGGGGAGACTGAGCCGTATTGTTGTTCTTGTCGTTGATCCAGACCGAAATGCTGGCTGTCTTGTTGTTGGCGTCCAGATCGCCGCTTTGGAAGACGCTTAAATGCAAATAGTCCATACCGGACAGATCCATCGTTGCGCTGTTACGGTGCACCTTGAAGGGGAAGAGATCCCATGATGTCAGTTTCAATGTAGAGTTGCCGGGTTCTATTTCCACGAATTCCTCCTTTTGGTTGGCATTCTGTCCCCAATTTCCGGCACTGACGATGCCGGACGTTTCTTGGTAATCTTCCGTCTCATATTGTTCGCAGAAGATGGGGATGACATTCTCTGACGCCTATGAAAATGAGGGAACTGTTGTCGGTACGAGTTGTTCTCCCGGTTCCGGGTCGGGGGTTTCTCCTCCTTATCATCCTGTGGCACCGCTCTTATAGGCATAGACCTTGTCCACATAGAGCAGTTGTCCGGCAGAGCCTTTGCTGCCGCGGCGGAAACGGATCATGTTGGGAGTGGTGCTCCACTTGCTTAAAGGAACATCAATAGAGATCCATTGTCCATGCCATCCCTTGTCAGTGATGTTCAGCCATATTCCAGCGTCATCTCCATTGCCGCTCCAATCGGTCAGGGCAAAGTCGAATTATCCTATGCCTTGTTCGTTTCCCGGCGAGAAGATGTCCATATGCAACATATCCATGTCTGCAAGATTTGCTGAACCCAAGGACACATTGGCTTTCGCTCCGTTGGCGAGATTGTCTATTTTCAGAATTTGATCGTCCGTGCCATTGATGGTGATTATGCTTTTTTCTGTTTTGAGATCTCCATAGTAACTTTGCCCTTCGTCGAACTTGTAAGCCGACGTATAATAGTCGCTGAAGAATGATTTAACGTCTGAAGCATTTCTTTGCGGGGTGGGTGCCGAAACCAGCGGTACGTCTGTGGTGAGGTCTGCATTGCCCGCGGCAGAGAATGTAGGTTCGGATGCCGTGCTTCCACCTCCGGTGGCTTCTCCACCGGTCTCTCCACCGCTTTCTCCGTCGTTGTAGGCGTAAATGTTGTCTACATAGACGACGTTACCGGTAGAGCCTTGTTTACCTCTTACAATACGTAGGATGTTGATGTTGGTCAAATCCAATCCCTGATTTTTAAACTCGCTCATCGGTACGTCTATGCTTACCCATTGGTCGTGGGTTTCCGTACTCGTGAAATTGTACCAGTTATTACAGCAGGCTGTTTTCGCACCCCATCCGCTGACCAGGTAATAACTGAACTCTCCGATGCCCACGTCGTTGCCGGGAGAGTAGACATCCATATGGATATAGTTCTTGTCGGCCAGGTAGCAGGTACCCAATGAGATCTGGGCATTGTTTTGTGTGCTACCCGTGGTCAGGCCTTCTATATTCAGAACTTCATCACTGTCGCCGAAAGGTGTGATGATGGTTTTTGTCGTGGAACCTGTCCAGTCCGCATAGGTGTACTCGAACTTGGAGAATGGGGTATAGGCATCGCTGAACAGCGATTTCACCTCACTTGCTGCATGAGGCGGGGTGGGTGCCGGCGTGGTAGGCTGTGCCGCGACAGACTGCCATCCGCAGAGCATCAAGGCCAAAAATAGGCCACAAGCTTTGATTTTCTTCATGATACTTAACTTTTAAAAATGAATAATTTTATTGACTGGTCAAATAGCGGGTTAGTACCTGCATTTGAGGTTTGTCTTTTTGCATTAGGCTATCGGGATGTACGGAGAGAATATAGTCGTTCCATCTGGCTCCTGCCGCCCAATATGTGCCGTTAACTTTTTCCTTGCTCAGATAGTCCAGAAAATGATCCAGGCATTCCAACCAACGCGGATCCTCCGCCGGGACGCCATATTCGCCGATGAGACCTCGCTGATTATTCCGTTTCAACCATTCCACGAAAGGCCTTACACGGTCTACGCCCGTATAAGGTGTAGCTTTTTCTTCGTCATACGAACGGCGGTAGATGCCCGAACCGTCTTCATCGAAATAACAATGTGCCTCGAAGATCAGATTATTTGCAGGGTCGGACAGGTCTTTCAAGTCATCGCTTACCCATGGCCACCGTTCGGCTGACCTCCACTGATTTCCTCCCACTACGATGGGGGTTTCTTTATCATGATGCCGTATCGTGTCGATGGCGGCCTGTGCTATCATTCTCCAGGGAACAGAATCCAGCATGTCATGTGGTTCATTGTTCAGTCCGTATCCATAGAGGCCCTTACATCCTTTTAACTCTTCTGCAATCTTACCCCAGACTGAAGCGAAATGGTCAATGGTCTGACTGTCGCCGATGATGCGGTCTTTTCCATTGTCTTTACGGCGTCCGTAATTGTGCATGTCTAAGAGGATTTTCATATCTCTTTTATGGGCTTCGTTCAGCAGGAACTTGATGTAGTCCATTTCTTCTTGGTTCAAGGGACCGTAGAGAGTATGCTGTATGCGTTCCCATTTAAAGGGTAGACGAATGAGATCTAACCCTTTGGATTTCCAATAATCCAGTTCTTGCGTTGTGGGATAAAAGTAGTCTTTATTAAAAATTCCGACTCCTTCCATTTTCTTATGGAAGAATTCAGCTCCGGCCAAGTTTACACCGAACGGTTGGGGACGTCGCATAGTGGCTTCGAAAGGCTTGATGTACCATTGAGCCGTTTGGGTGGTCAGTCGGTAGACAATGTGGGCACCTTCGGCGATTTCTTTGTGGCGTATCCATGAACGGTCCAGTACTTTGCCATTTAGCGTTACGGATTGTATGTAACAGGCATTTGGACTATCCTTGATGGTTTCCACTTTGATTTTTTTCCCGTTTTCCATCGTTATCGTAATATTGGAGAAGGCGGGCGGAAGTAAATAGTAGTAGTCTTGTCCTGCATTGGGAAAGAAACCGATGGATGTGAAAATGTACCAGGCACCCATTGCTCCACTGTCTTCATTGTCCGGATAGCCGTGAGTGAGAGAAAAACGATTCTTTCGGATGAAATTTACGTAACGGGCCGCCATTCCCGGACGGTCACAGTGATTGAATATGAACGGCGAGAGGAATCCCGGTTCGTTATCTAATTCGATAAGCTTATTTTCGAAACCGTAAGCCAATCGTTTCGCCATTTGGTCTTTCCCGCCGCATAAATCGATCAACCGGTCGAATTGATGAGGGGTGAACAACGTATATACCCAAGAATTGCCTTCATAGAAATATTTTACCCATGAGCCGTACTTATATGCCGGGTCGATGCTGATCCACTCTCCGTTTTCCTTGCGTGGACAGATAAAACCTCGAAAGCCTTGGCTTTCCAAATCGGGATTGAATAAGGCTGTCCATTGTTTTGCGCGTTTCTCCAGTGAATCAGCCGTTGAAAAGTCGCCCATGAGACGAACTACACGTGAGGCACAATCGTCATTGTAGGCATATTCCATCGTGTAGCTACAACTCATGATACCTCCTGTGTCCGGGATCCATCCATGTATGCGATACAGGCTGTCGCGTGAATGGAATGCATTCCAACACATCAGTTCATAGGCCTTTTGTTTGTCGAATCCTTTTACGTCTTTTACGAAAGCATCTGCAATGATATTGTCTACATCGTCCCCGCCTTGTTTGTTTTCCCATTCCAGTGAACTGGTGAATGTAGGTGTGCATTCTCCGTCATGTGCAAAACGGTCGATAAATTAATTGATCGTTTTCGACACAAAACTCTGCTCAAGTAGGGTCATTAGAGGGTATTTGGTACGCCAAGTGTCCCATACGCAAAAATGGTCGTCTATATGGGGTTGTCCGCTATTCCAGCGCGGGTTGTCGCCTGTACGGTCACGAGGCATGACGAAACTATGTTACATGGAGGTGTAGAAACTGCTCAGCTCTTATTCGTTTCCGCCATTTATTTAATTAAGAGAGAATACGTCGTCCCAATCGGTCTTGCCCACTTGTTTTACTTGGTCGAAACTGCGATGTCCCAATTCTATATCCAAGTATTTGCAGGCATTGTCTACGCTGCGTAGCGATACGCCGATTCCCACGCATAAGGTTTCCACCTTGGCAGGTACATCAATGCGGGCGAAAAGGGCTTTGTCCTTTTGATTTTTAATTTTTACGTTCTTCCACATTGTGTCTGGACGCAAAGCCAAGAATACCTTATAAGGCTTTTCACTGCCAAAACCGCCGACATACTCACCCCATCCGGTCAGCATGCCTGTTTTCTCGTCGAAAGAGATTTCTCCTCCCAAGAAACGTCCTTTTACAATGGGGACGATTTGTTGAGGGATATTATGTTTCATGTCCAAGAGGAGCGTTTTCTCTCCTTTCTTGGGATAAGTGAAGCGATAAATAGCACAATGTTGGGATGGCGTGATTTCCTTACAGATGTAGCAACTTCTCCGGATTTGTGGAAGTCGTGCTCTGTTTCTCCAGATTTGAATCCGATTTGAGGAAATACGAAAACTTGTCCATAGCGTCCCCAGCCGATTCCGGATACGTGTAATTGACCGAATCCTCTGATCGGGTCATTTTCGTCGTAACCATTGTGTCCGCCATGTGGTGTTTGTGGTGCGTGATTGACGGAACCGTGCGGGAGTTGAGGACCAATGACGCAGTTGCAGTTTCCTCTTACTCCCATGAACATGTTGACGTAGGAAACCTTGTCTTTGGTCCATGATGGGATGGGGAATACTGATATCAAAATATAAAATAGGGCCTTATTAAGATTCATGGCATGACTTTGTTAATGAATTTTTTTATTAAGTTTTATATAAGATCTATTTTATCAGTCAATTTCGAATTTTGGATTTGGAATTTCTATTTTCATTTTCTTGTCCATATAGATACGTTCGCAGTAT
>JAJPYK010000128.1 GCA_021205005.1 Paraprevotella sp.
ATATTAATGTTACGTTACGAAAGTTCAGTCTCTATAATTGATATAGAATCATCCCTATCCTCCCCCTCATAAAAAAATATCCGCCACAGAAGAAGCATTCTTCATTCTTCTATGACGGATATGTATTCAAAAGAGCTAAAAGGGACGGTTAACGACCTTTATTTCTTACAAACGTTCCAAGGTTTGATCTGCTTGAAGAAGTCATTACCTTTATTGTCTACCAAAATGAAAGCGGGGAAGTCTTCTACCTCAATCTTCCATATCGCTTCCATGCCTAACTCTGGATATTCCAGGCACTCGATACTCTTGATGTTGTTCTGGGCAAGAATGGCTGCCGGACCACCGATAGAGCCTAAATAGAAACCGCCGTGTTTCTTGCAAGCATCCGTTACCACTTGGCTGCGATTACCCTTGGCTAACATGATCATCGAACCGCCATGGCTTTGGAACAGATCTACATACGGATCCATACGATTGGCCGTAGTCGGACCCATCGAACCGCACGCCATACCTGCCGGCGTCTTGGCCGGACCGGCATAGTATATAGGATGGTCTTTGATGTATTGAGGCAAATCCTCGCCACGGTCGAGACGCTCTTTCAACTTGGCGTGGGCTATGTCACGACCTACGATGATCGTACCGTTCAACGATAGACGGGTGGCTACCGGATATTTATCGAGCTGGGCCAGAATCTCACTCATCGGACGGTTCAAATCCACGTGTACGGCATTGCCTTCGCCGGCCTGACGCAACTCTTCCGGAATCAATTCACCCGGGTTCTGATCCAATTTCTCAATCCATATACCGTCTTTGTTAATCTTGCACTTGATGTTACGGTCGGCTGAACAAGACACGCCTAAACCTACGGGACAGGAGGCACCGTGACGGAGCAAACGGATGATACGCACGTCGTGGGCCAGAGATTTGCCTCCGAACTGTGCACCTAATCCGATCTTATGCGCTTCTTCCAACACTTGTTTTTCCAGCTCCACGTCACGGAAGGCACGCCCCGTGGCATCGCCCGTCGTTGGAAGGCTGTCATAATAATGCGTAGAAGCGAGTTTCACCGTCAGGAGGTTCTTTTCTGCCGAGGTCCCGCCGATGACAAAGGCAATGTGGTAGGGCGGACAAGCGGCCGTTCCGAGACTCTTCATCTTCTCGATCATGAAAGGTATCAAGGTACCGGGATTCAGAATGGCCTTTGTCTCCTGATAGAGATAGGTCTTGTTGGCCGAACCGCCGCCCTTGGTCACACACAAGAAACGATATTCCATTCCTTCGGTAGCTTCGATGTCGATCTGAGCCGGGAGGTTGCATCTGGTGTTGACTTCCTCATACATGCTCAACGGAGCATTCTGGCTATAACGCAGATTTTCTTCGGTATAGGTCTTGTATACTCCCTTGGAGAGGGCTTCTTCGTCGCAATAACCGGTCCACACCTGCTGACCTTTTTCACCGTGGATTATCGCCGTGCCCGTGTCCTGACAGAAAGGCAGTACGCCCTTGCATGCCACTTCGGCATTGCGGAGGAACGTCAAAGCTACATATTTGTCATTCTCACTGGCTTCAGGGTCGTGCAATATGCTGGCCACTTGTTTGTTATGAGAACGGCGCAACATGAACGACACGTCGCGGAACGCAGCGTTCGCCATGGCCGTCAATCCTTCGGGAGCCACCTTCAAGATAGGGTGTCCTTCAAACTCGCCAACCGACACATAGTCTTTGGTCAGCAAATAATATTCAGTATCGTCCTTGCCCATCTGGAACATCGGAGCGTACTTGAACTCAGGTGCATTTGCCATAATCGTTTTGTTTAAATTAAATATCTGTTCATTTATACCCGCAAAGGTACTGTTTTTTCCGCTTTTAAAGTTCTCCTTCTTCGTATTTATCGAAAAGAAAATCATTATAAGGATACTTTTGCACATGCAGTTCTCGGACCTTGTCGTAGAGCACTTTCTTCAATTCCTCGATGTGTGTCTTCTCACGGGCCGAAATGAAAAGACAACCGTCATGGCGACGGGCCATCCACGTTTTCATCAGGTCGTCCAGCGAGATATTCTCTTTTGAAGCCGGCGTCAGGTCGTCTTCATCTTTTCCCACCCAACGATAAGCATCGATCTTATTGAAGACGATCATCTGGGGCTTTTCGCTGCACCCCAAGTCGGCCAAGGTTTTCTCCACGACCTGTATCTGGTCTTCGAAGTCAGGGTGGGCGATGTCCACCACATGCAGGAGCAGATCTGCCTCGCGCACTTCGTCCAGCGTACTCTTGAACGAATCCACCAGATCGGTAGGCAACTTGCGGATGAAGCCTACCGTATCGGAAAGCAAAAAGGGCAGATTGTCTATAATGACCTTGCGTACGGTCGTGTCCAATGTGGCGAAGAGTTTGTTTTCGGCAAACACTTCGCTCTTGGCCAGAAGATTCATCAGCGTGCTTTTGCCCACGTTGGTATATCCCACCAACGCCACGCGGATCATGCGTCCGCGGTTGCCTCGCTGGGTGGTTTTCTGACGCTCGATGTCGGCCAGACGCTGCTTGAGCAGCGACATGCGGTTGAGGATGATGCGTCGGTCCATTTCCAACTGGGTCTCGCCCGGACCGCGCAGGCCTACCGAACCTTTTCCGCCGCCCGAACCGGAGCCGCCGCCCTGACGTTCCAAGTGTGTCCACAGGCGTTGCAGTCTCGGTAACATATAATGATATTGGGCCAGTTCCACCTGTGTCTTGGCGCTTGCCGTCTGGGCGCGCATGGCGAAGATGTCGAGAATCAACGAGGTGCGGTCGAGAATCTTTACTTTCAACTCTTTCTCTATATTGCGCAACTGCTTGGCCGAAAGCTCGTCATCGAAAATCACCATACCGATTTCGCGTTCGGCCTCTTCCTCAGCTTCGATATAGGCGCGGATTTCTTCCAGCTTTCCGCTGCCGACATAAGTCACGGAATTAGGATCGTTTACCTTTTGTGTGAAACGTTTTACGGTCACCGCTCCGGCCGTATGGGCCAGGAACTCCAACTCGTCGAGATATTCTTGGGTCTTGCGTTCGTCCTGCGTCTGCGTGATCAGACCGACCAAAACGGCCGTTTCGGCCTGTACCTCAGAAATCACAAATTCTTTCATTCCAAAAACGTTCTTTATTTCAGCCACAAAAATACGCAAAACCATGTTGGAAAGCCACTAAAAAGCAGATGAAATGCAGAAAAGGAGCTCTGATTTTGTGTAAAAGGAGAGTCTGAAAGCCACGGAGTCCGGTACTGAAGCTCCGCAGAAAGTCGATGTCGGGCCTCCGGGCAAAAATGCCTGTCGGCCACACGGCGGCACGGACTGAACAAAATGTCCGCAGATTGATATTTTTTTCTCCGCAGATTGAAAAATCATTCTCCGCAGAAAAAAATGCCTCTTTGCGGACGGTAATGGAAGGCCGGTTTCATCGACCGTTTGTCTTTGGGCCGGCGTGCACATCTCTGTCAACCGAAAACAGCCTGTTCCAGGACATAAACTCCCCCGAACAGGCTGATTGGGTCGTTCCTTGCGGCAGCTCTCATGGGATTGACGAGCGTCCGCCGGATGGCGATATTCTTCTTATTTTACTTGGATCACCAGGTATTTGCTTACGCTCCAGAATGTTTCCGGTTTCGTGATTTGCAGCACGTATTGTCCCTTGTTGTCCTTCTCCAGGCTGTAAGAACCGGCCGGATGTGTGGTCAACAGCTTGGCACTCTTGGAATACAACTTGATCTCTTTATCATAGCGGATGTCCACTTTCGTAAAGTAATCTTTGTTGAAGTCATTGGCCTTCAGTACATCGCCGTTTTGCAAGATCTTTTGTTCCTTCAGTTCCGACTTGGTGCCGAAAACATACCATGCGGCATGGATCTGCTTGTCCTGGTCGGCCACGGTCTGACTCTTTGTCTTATTCTCTTCAGACAAGGTATTGACGTTTTCGTTCAGGTTCGAAATGGTCTCGCCTTGCTGGGCAATCACGATATCCTTTTCGGCCAACTGTGCTTCGAGCTCCTGCACTCTCGTTTTCTGTGCTTCGAGCTGTGCGGCCAGATCGTCCACCATCTTCTGCAACTTGTCTGCATTGATGCCGCTCTTGCGCACCTTTTCTTTCAACTGGCTGATCATGTCGCGGTTCTGTGCCATCGCATCCTGGATATACTGCATGTTCTCGCGGATCATTTGTTTGGAGGCTTCCGATTCCATATTTCCGTCGTTCACCGTGATACGTCCTTCGGCCTCGTTGATCCGCTTGAACCCGTCCTGGATTTCGTTTACCGTGCCCATGATCTCGTTCAGTTGGGTATCCTTGTTGTTAATCACCTGCATCAAGGAATCGCGTTCCTCGGCAAACTGCTGATCTTTCTTGTTCGCTCCGTTGTTGCATGCTGTCAAAGCTGCCGCACACATCACACCTAAAAAAAACTTTTTCATACGATTTTGTTTTTATGCATTCTCACTCTTTTTCTTATTCTCTTCGCTTCCGGCCAGTACGATGACGAACTCTCCGCGCGGTTCTGTTTCCAGAAAATGGGCGTGCACTTCTTCCAGTGTTCCCCTTACGCTCTCTTCATGTACTTTGGATATCTCGCGGCAAACCGACGTCTGGCGGTCGATGCCGAACACTTCGATGAACTGGGCCAACGTCTTGACCAGCCGATGGGGGGATTCGTAAAAGACCATCGTGCGGGTTTCGGCCGCCAGGGCCGACAACCGCGTGGAACGTCCTTTTTTTACCGGAAGAAAACCTTCGAAGCAGAAACGGTCGCACGGCAACCCGGATGATACCAATGCGGGCACGAAAGCCGTCGCACCGGGCAGGGCGATCACTTCGACATCGGCTTTCACGGCTTCGCGGGCTATCAGGAAACCGGGATCGGAAATGCCTGGAGTGCCGGCATCCGATACTACGGCTACCGTTTCTCCGGCTTTTAAGCGTCCCACTACGCTGTCCACGGTTTGGTGTTCGTTGAACTTGTGGTAAGACAACATGGCGTTCTTGATCTCAAAGTGTTTGAGCAGCACACCCGTCGTGCGCGTGTCCTCCGCCAGTATCAGATCAGCCTCTTTGAGTATCCGCAAGGCGCGATAGGTTATGTCTTCCAGGTTTCCCACCGGAGTGGGCACCAAATATAAGATTCCCATATTTCGTTGTCAATATGAACAAAAGTAAGAATAAAACATTATCCGTTATGCGACAAGCATCATTATTTAACAGAAGTTTGCGAAATTGCCTCTTTTTTTATCCTCTTATCCGCGCTTAATTCTTATTTTTGCACCTGAATATATCATAAATAAATATCCGAAATATGAGTCCGACCTCCGAAGGCAGCGGGGAGTTGATGCGCAGAGGACGAATCGAAGTCATCTGCGGATCCATGTTTTCCGGCAAAACAGAAGAGTTGATCAGAAGATTGAAACGGGCGGAAATCGCCCGTCAGAGCGTTGAAATATTCAATCCGTCCATCGACACGAGGTATGCCGAGGAGGATGTGGTATCGCATGAGGGCAATTCTATTCCTTCCACACCGGTGGACTCTTCGGCCAGCATCTTGTTGATGGGGTCGGACACGGATGTGGTGGGCATAGACGAGGCCCAATTTTTCGACAGCAACCTGATCGACGTGTGCAACGAACTGGCTAACCGTGGCATAAGGGTTATCGTTGCGGGTTTGGATCTTGACTTCAAAGGTATCCCTTTCGGTCCGATGCCCGGCCTGTGCGCCGTGGCCGACGATGTGACCAAGGTACACGCCATCTGCGTGCACTGCGGTGCGCTTGCCTATATTTCCCACCGTATCGTGGATGAGGAAAAACGTGTTTTGCTGGGCGAACAAACCGTCTATGAACCGCTTTGTCGCTCCTGCTATCAAAAGGCCTTGAAAAAAGACCGTGAGAAACGTCAAGCTTAATCTTCACCTGCTATGTTTGAAAAAGAAATAACCTTCGACCGGTTTATCCGGGGGCTTTGGGTTGTGGCCGGACTGGCCGTAGCCATTTATGTCATCAATCTGCTCAGTGCCGTATTGCTTCCCTTTTTCATTGCGTGGTTGTTGGCTTACATGATTTATCCCGGAGTGAAGTTTTTCCAATATAAACTTCATCTGCACAACCGGATTCTTTGTATCGTCATTACCTTATTAATAATAGGGGCTGCCATTGTCTGCTTCTTCTATCTCATCATTCCTCCGGCCATTGCGGAATTCATGAAGTTTCGTACGATTATCGTCGAGTTTATCCGGGATACGGGAAAATCTGCCACGGCCCATGAGATCGAAGTCTTTCTGCGGCAATATATCGATCAGAACTCCATCGTCCGTCTGTTGCATGAGAACAATGTCATGGAGGCGTTGAAGACAGCAATCAACCAGATTCAGAATCTGGTGGCGCACACTTTCGATTTTATCATGACCTTGCTGGGGTTCTGTATGGTGCTGCTCTACCTGTTTTTCATCCTTTTGGATTACGAGAAGCTCTCTGAAGGTTGGATCAGACTGGTGCCCAAGCGTAGCCGTCGTTTCGCATCGGTGTTGATGAGCGACGTACAGCATGGGATGAATTCCTATTTTCGCGGTCAGGCCCTCGTGGCGTTTCTTGTCGGCATACTTTTCAGCATAGGTTTTCTCATCATTGACTTCCCTTTGGCCATCGGTCTGGGGTTGTTTATCGGTTTCCTGAATCTCGTTCCTTACATGCAGGCTCTCGGATTCATTCCCACCATTCTGCTGGCTCTGTTGAAGGCTTATGATACGGGCGTAAACTTTTGGTCGATCCTTTTGTCGGCCTGCATCGTGTTCATCGTGGTGCAAAGCATACAGGATGCCTTCCTCGTTCCCAAGATCATGGGTAAGCTTATGGGACTGAATCCTGCCGTCATCCTGTTGTCGCTCTCTGTTTGGGGATCGTTTTTGGGTATCATCGGACTCATTATCGCCCTTCCGCTCACCACTTTGCTCCTTTCTTATTATCGTCGTTTCATCGAACGTGACGAACGGAGAATCACGGTGGCCGAAGAGCGGCGAAGAAAGCAGTGGGCGGAGGAACGGCAAATGTCTGCCTCGACCGAGACGTCTGCTTCCGCCATATCCGAAGGATCGGAAGTGTCCCCTGTCTCACCTCAGGCAACGGCCGCACCAGAGATAGCCCGACAAGAGGAAAAACAACCCTGAAAGTAGGTCATATTCTTCTTAAATAGAAAAAAGTCTAAGAAATATCCACAATAATTTGGTCTGTTGCATAAAAAAAGCGTACCTTTGCACACGCAAACAGAAATGAATGCCAAAACAGGCTGATTCGTTAGCTCAGCAGGTAGAGCACAACACTTTTAATGTTGGGGTCTTGGGTTCGAGCCCCAAACGAATCACCAAGGAATTAAGCGGTTATCTGAAACAGATAGCCGCTTTTCTTGTATCCGTACACTTCGGTCCGTTTGGGAGTCCGATAATGATCAATTAAATTCAATAGGGCAGGATAGGGGATGGTATCCCCTATCAGAAAGCAATGATGTCAAGACACGTGATTGATATTTCTATCCGTTATGGCAGTTTTCCATTCCCGTCTCTATCAAAATGAGAGCTCTCCCTGACTTTTTATGTACGACTGGTGTTTACAACCTCCCACAAACCAGCAAAGAGAAACGTTAATCCGTTTAAAGAGGTACGGACTACATACCTATTTCTAAC
>JAJPYK010000260.1 GCA_021205005.1 Paraprevotella sp.
ACTTATGGTAGAGGTATTAGGACACATCTCGCAAATTATCGGTCCGGTAGTGGACGTCCACTTTGAACGAGGCGAGAAACAGCAAAACGTAAATCTTCCGAGCATACACGATGCCTTGAATATTCAGCGTCCGAACGGCAAGATGCTGATTGTCGAAGTACAGCAACACATCGGAGAAGACACCGTACGCACCATTGCAATGGACAGTACAGACGGTCTTCAAAGAGGCATTAAGGTCATTTCCACAGGGAAACCGATCACCATGCCCGTAGGAGCGCAAATCCGCGGACGAGTCATGAACGTGGTAGGCGATGCCATCGACGGCATGCAAGCCTTGGACGAAACGGGTGCGGCTCCCATCCATCGCGAACCGCCCAAATTTGAAGATCTGTCCACCACGCAGGAAGTGCTCTTCACGGGAATCAAGGTCATCGACCTGCTCGAACCTTATCTGAAAGGTGGGAAAATCGGACTCTTCGGCGGTGCCGGTGTGGGCAAGACGGTGTTGATTAAGGAATTGATCAACAACATCGCCAAGAAACACAACGGATTTTCAGTTTTCGCCGGCGTGGGCGAACGTACACGCGAAGGTAACGACCTGCTGCGCGAAATGATCGAATCCGGGGTAATCAAGTACGGCGACGAGTTTTTGAAAAGCATGGAAGCCGGACATTGGGACCTGTCGAAAGTCGACCACAGCGTCATTAAAGACTCACAAGTGGCCATGGTGTTCGGACAGATGAACGAGCCCCCCGGTGCACGTTCCTCCGTAGCCCTCTCCGGCCTTACGTTAGCAGAATCTTTCCGTGATAATAACAAAGGTGACGGCCCGCGCGATATCTTGTTCTTCATCGACAATATCTTCCGTTTCACGCAGGCAGGTTCTGAGGTTTCCGCCCTGTTGGGACGTATGCCTTCGGCCGTAGGTTACCAACCGACGCTGGCTTCTGAAATGGGACAGATGCAGGAACGCATCACATCCACGAAAAACGGTTCCATCACCTCCGTACAAGCCGTATACGTACCGGCCGACGACTTGACCGACCCGGCTCCGGCTACGACGTTCACCCACTTGGACGCCACCACCGTGTTGAGCCGTAAGATCACCGAATTGGGTATTTACCCGGCCGTAGACCCGTTGGAATCCACCTCGCGTATCCTCGATCCCCTCATTGTGGGCAAGGAACATTATGAGACGGCCCAGCGCGTAAAACAAATATTGCAACGCAACAAAGAGCTGCAAGACGTCATCTCCATTCTCGGTATGGATGAACTTTCGGACGAAGACCGTCAGACCGTGAACCGCGCCCGCCGTGTACAACGCTTCCTCTCACAGCCGTTTGCGGTTGCCGAACAGTTTACCGGCGTACCGGGTGTCATGGTCTCCATCGAAGATACCATCAAAGGATTCAAGATGATTCTCGACGGTGAAGTAGACGACCTGCCCGAACAGGCCTTCCTCAACGTGGGTACCATCGAAGATGCCATGGCCAAAGGAAAGGAATTGCTCAGCGCAGCTCAAAAATAACGGAATATGGAAAGCGATAAAATACATTTGCTCGTCGTATCACCCGAAAAAACCTGTTTCGAAGGAATGGTGAAATACGTACGGCTACCCGGAAGCGCGGGACTGTTTGCCGTATTTGAAAACCATGCCCCTCTGATCTCTTCTCTCAATGCAGGCGAAGTCGTCTATCGGAGCGGAGAGAACAAAAACAGCATCGCCATACAGGGCGGATTCGTGGAAGTGAACGGCAATAAAGTATCGGTCTGCATCACGGAAGCCTGAAAAGACGCATTCCGTTCGATTCGGACCGGATATTGAGATGTATAATAAGTTTAAGGAATGAATACATTAAAATCTCTTTTCATCGCAGGTATATGCCTGCTGATGCTATTCCCTCTGCAGGCCCATGCGGAAGATAAAGGAGGAGTCGACGTGAACGAAATTGTTTTCGGCCATATCGAAGATGCCTATGAATGGCATATCACAGACATCGGCAACGTGTCGATACGCATTCCCCTGCCGGTCATCGTGAAAAGCGAAACGGGTTGGCACGTGTTCTCTTCGGAGCGTCTGCGGAACGGAGCACAGTACGAAGGGCTTTATATCGCCAAAGAAGGGGCACATGCGAAAAAGATCGTGGAGCGCAACGCTGCGGGAGAAGAAGTCCGTCCGTTTGACATCTCCATTACGAAAAACGTATTGGCCTTACTGATCAACAGCACCATTCTGGTGTGCATCATGCTGGGCTGTGCGCGGTGGTATAAGAAACACGACGTGAGCAAAGGCGCTCCCCGCGGAGGCGTGGGCATGATCGAAGCTACGGTGCTGATGATTCATGAAGATGTCATCAAGAGCTGTATCGGAGAAGATTACGGGAGATATGCTCCCTATCTGCTCACTGCGTTCTTCTTCGTATTGACCAACAACCTGATGGGACTGATTCCGTTCTTTCCGGGGGGAGCTAACGTAACGGGAAACATTGCGGTTACGCTCGTTTTGTCCGTCTGCACGTTCGTATTAATCAACCTGTACGGCACAAAGGCTTATTGGAAAGACATCTTTTGGCCGGACGTTCCGACTTGGTTGAAGGTGCCGGTGCCTTTGATGCCGTTGATCGAAGTGTTCGGAGTCTTCTCCAAACCGTTCGCATTGATGATACGTTTGTTCGCCAATATTATGGCGGGGCATGCTGCCATCTTGAGTATCGTAGCCATCATTTTTATCACGGCCAAGCTCGGGCCGGTCATTAACGGTTCGATGACGTGCATCTCATTGATCTTCGGAATCTTCATGAGCATGCTCGAGATCCTGGTGGCTTTCATACAAGCCTATGTCTTCACCTTACTTTCGGCCGTCTTCATCGGACTGTCCCGTGTCAAGGAGAAAGAATGAAAACAGCTTATTTTAAGAATTATAATAAATCAAATATTAATCATTTAAACCAAAGAAATTATGTTATTAACAGTGTTATTACAAGCAATTGCAGCAGGAGCTGGTTTTACTAAGTTAGGTGCCGCCATCGGCGCAGGTATCGCAGTGTTGGGCGCAGGTATCGGTATCGGACGCATCGGTTGTTCGGCCATGGATTCCATTGCCCGTCAACCGGCAGAAACAAATAACATACGTACGAACATGATCATTGCAGCGGCATTGGTTGAAGGTGTAGCCCTGATTGCCATTGTAGTTTGCCTCTTGACTTTGTTTTTCTAATCCTTACTGCTTATGGGACTGTTAACCCCAGATCCTGGTACACTATTTTGGATGGTGATCATCTTCGGATTCGTGTTCTTCATTTTGGCGAAGTATGCGTTCCCGGTCATCATCAACATGGTGGATAAAAGGAAAAAGTATATAGACAGTTCGTTAGAAGCTGCTCGTCAGGCCAATGAACAACTGCAACAAGTCAAGGCCGAAAGCGAAGCATTATTGGCACAAGCGCGCGAGAACCAGACGACGATTCTGAAAGAAGCCTCTGCCACTCGCGATCGCATCATAGCCGAAGCCCGTGAACGCGCCCGCGTCGAAGCAGAAAAAGCATTGGACGAAACGCGCCACCAGATCGCGGCAGAAAAAGAAAGTGCCATCAACGACATCCGCAGGCAGGTGGCCATCCTGTCGGTGGATGTGGCTGAAAAGATTCTGCGCGAGAAGCTCTCTGACAACAAAGAACAGCTCGATTTAGTCAACAGACTGATCGATGAAGTGAAATCAAACAACGAGATCGGATAATGGATATTGGAATTATTGCAAGACGTTATGCCCGTGCATTGTTGCTATTCTCCTGCGAACATGAACACGAGACCATCGTATACGAACAGGCGCAAAAGCTCCAGGCCAACTACGGTGAAGTGTCCGACATCCGTCGCACGATAGAGAATCCTATGGTGGACAAGTCAGAAAAGATCAAACTTCTGCAAAACGCCACCGACGGAGAGCAAACCTGCGAGGAGCTGATGAAATTCTTCAATCTGTTACTCGAACAGAAGCGTGAAAAGCTTTTGGCTTTCATCTTCCACTCTTTCTTGTTCCTCTACCGGAAGAAAAAGCGAATACGCCAAGGGACGCTCATTACGGCGGTCCCCCTTCCGGACAAGATACTCGACGAGTTGAGAACCCTCATTTTGCAACGTTACCGCGGACGAACGGTGGAATTCCGGACGAAAGTGGACCCGGATATTATCGGAGGTGCCATCTTGGGCATCGGTTATTGGCGCATAGACGCCAGCATATCCGGCCAGTTGAAGAGCGTGAAGAAACAGTTTATCGAGAAAAACAGACGAATCGTATAACGAATAGGAAATAAGAATATGCCCGATAAGATAAGACCAAGTGAGGTTTCGGACGTATTGTTCCAGCAACTTCAGGGAATAAACACGGCGATCCAGTTTGACGAAGTGGGTGCCGTGCTGCAAGTGAGCGATGGAGTGGCACGTATCTACGGACTGTTACACGCCGAAGCCAACGAATTATTGGAATTTGAAAACGGAGTGATGGGCGTGGTGATGAACTTGGAAGAGGACAACGTCGGTGCCGTGCTTTTGGGCGCCACCGACCTCATCAAGGAAGGCATGATCGTGAAACGTACGGGGCGCATCGCCTCCATACGGGTAAGCGAAAACATGCTGGGCCGTGTCATCGACCCGCTGGGCGTCCCTTTGGACGGGCGCGGCACCATCAGCGGAGAAACGTACGAGATGCCTTTGGAGCGCAAAGCGCCGGGAGTCATCTACCGTCAACCCGTATCCGAGCCGTTGCAGACCGGTATCAAAGCCATCGATGCCATGATCCCCATCGGACGTGGCCAACGTGAGTTGATCATCGGCGACCGACAGACCGGTAAAACGGCCATAGCCATCGACACGATCATCAACCAACGCGCCGCCTACGACGCCGGAAAACCGGTGTATTGCATTTACGTAGCCATCGGACAAAAAGGCTCCACAGTAGCCAATATTGTCAACATCCTGCGCGAGAAACGGGCGATGGACTATACCATCGTAGTGGCCGCCACAGCAGCCGACCCGGCCGCGTTGCAATACTTCGCTCCCTTTGCCGGAGCCGCCATCGGAGAATACTTCCGCGATACGGGCCGTCATGCCTTGGTCGTATTCGACGACCTGTCCAAGCAGGCTGTGGCCTACCGCGAAGTGTCGCTTATTCTGCGTCGTCCTTCCGGTCGTGAGGCCTATCCGGGCGATATCTTCTACCTGCATTCCCGCTTGTTGGAACGTGCAGCCAAGATCATCGACCAACAGGAAGTGGCCGAACAGATGAACGACCTGCCCGAAAGCTTGAAAGGCAAAGTGAAATGCGGAGGTTCGCTGACGGCATTGCCGCTCATCGAAACGCAGGCAGGAGACGTCTCGGCCTATATCCCGACGAACGTGATCTCCATCACCGACGGACAGATCTTCCTCGAGACCGACTTGTTCAACCAAGGATTCCGCCCCGCCATCAACGTAGGTATCTCCGTATCCCGCGTAGGCGGTAGCGCACAAATCAAGAGTATGAAGAAAGTAGCCGGTACGTTGAAGATCGACCAGGCACAATATCGCGAACTGGAAGCGTTCTCCAAATTCAGCAGCGACATGGACTCCGTAACGGTAATGACCATCGACCGCGGCCGAAAGAACAACCAGCTCCTGATCCAGCCGCAATACTCCCCGATGCCGGTGGGCGAACAAGAGGCCATTCTCTACTGCGGAACCCATGGTCTGATGCGCGACATCCGCATCGACCAGGTCATCTCTTTCCAACATGAATTCCTGGAAAACCTGCGCTCTTCTCACCGAGAAGACGTGCTCGACGTATTGGACTCGGGTGTCATCAACGACAAGGTGACTTCCCTCATCGAGGAGGTGGCAAAAAATACGCTTCTGTTGTTTAAAAACTGATCAAGACTATGGCATCATTAAAAGAAGTAAAGGACCGGATTCTCTCAGCCAACAATACGCTGAAAATCACATCGGCCATGAAGATGGTGGCCTCTGCCAAACTGCATAAGACACAGGAGGTCATCGAAGGCATGCTGCCCTATGAGCAGCAAATGGCGGCCATCATGACCCACTTCTTGCAAGCCGGAGGCAAAGCCGAATCGCCGTTCTCGCGCCAACGCGAGGTGAAACGCATCGCATTGGTCATCTTTTCATCCAACAGCAGTCTGTGCGGAGCATTCAATTCCAACGTCATACGTGCACTACATCAATGGATCGAGGCGCACAAAGAAATAGGAAAAGAGAACATAGTCATTTATCCCGTGGGACGGAAAGTGAACGATGCGGTGAAGAAATCGGGATTTGTCCCGGCCGGAGACTTCTACCACATGGCGGATAAGCCGAATTATGAGGAAGCGGAAAAGCTGGCCTCCACGCTGTGCGACCAATTCCTGTCCGGCGAGATAGACCGTGTGGAACTGATCTATCACCACTTCAAGTCGGCCGGTTCACAAGAACTCGTCAACCGTACTTATCTGCCGGTGGATCTTTCGACCATGCTCAACAAACAAGACAACGGCATACAGTCGGACTATCTGATAGAGCCGTCGGAAGAAGAGTTGTTGGCCAAGTTGATTCCGGAAGTGCTGAAATTAAAAATCTACACGACTTTGGTGGATTCCAACGCCTCCGAACATGCAACCCGCAGTATGGCCATGCAAATTGCCACGGACAATGCCAATAACCTGATACAGGACCTCACCGTCATATACAACAAGGGACGGCAGCAAGCCATCACCAACGAATTGTTGGATATCATGGGCGGTACGATAGGCTGAACGAAAGACTTTATCGGCTTCGAAAAGAAAAGAGGGTGTGTCATAATTCAAAAAGCACTTTGAAAAAGTAATAATCAGAAACTTCATTCAATAAAAACAACCATATAGAGCTTCGTGGAGAGCTTTATAAGGTTGTTTTTGCTTAGTTCAACGGAGGATACTTACAGATTATAAGTTGTCAATCTCAAAATTTGAATTATGACACACCCTCTTTTTTTCATGTTTCTCCCCCGCCCAGGCTCCGAAGAGGACAGAAAATTTTTCTCCGCAGAACGAGAAATCAATCTGCGGAGAAAAATTTATCAATCTGCGGAGAACGATTTTACCGGCGAGGCATCGGGCGATTATCCGGTCCCGGTTTCGGGGCATTCTTCCTCGGCATATCACGACGGTTGTAGAGCTGTTCCACCTGTTTCATGGTCAGAACCTTCTTGAATTTATCGTAATAGCTCTTCTGTACGTCCAAACTTTTGGCCTCGCTGTCAAAACGGGCCTGTATGCGTGCGTCTATCTCGGCGTCGGTCTGCCCGTCCCCTGCTCCCTTCTCTTTCTTGGGAGTGCGGCATTCCGCCAGTTTCTGCATATATTCCTGATAGAGCGGAACGAAATTAGCCGTAGTGGCATCATCGAGCATCAAACGCCCGGCCATCCGCTTAGCCATCTGTTCCGGATCCATTTTCTTCGGTCCTTCAGGGCTATCATTCTGAGCATACAAACAGCCTCCGGCCAACAAGGCAAAACATACGGCCACCATTAACTTTCTCATAGATGTTTGTTATTAATTCAACATGTTAATTTGTATTACGTAACTATGACCTGTTTTTCTTCTTTTGGTTTATCGGTTGAAGTCCAAAAACGTCGCGAAATAACATTCTTTA
>JAJPYK010000082.1:0-5589 GCA_021205005.1 Paraprevotella sp.
TGCGCCTCTTCCTCATGGGCTAAAATCGCACAGGCATAGCGGAATGACGCCTGATAATAGGATTCATAAAAGCCTGCAAAATCGAATGTCTGTTTCATGTTTTCACGGTTTATCGTTGAGACACCACAAAAGTAACGGACACCAAACAAACCCTACCGCACGATATGTAGAAAAATAGGGCACAAATTGTCGTAAAGAGCCTCTGTGCAACAGATCATACATATAAAAACAACATTTTATACAGGTGCCTCAACGCGAACGACACAAAAACAAGGTAAAAAAGCTGCTGCATAATTCTAAATTTGTATCTTTGCAATACATTGACCTCATACGAAATGAAAAACGTTTGGATTCTGTTCGCCTTCATAAGCCTCCTGATACTTCCACATGCCTTGTATCCGAAAACTGAAAGATTCCGTCTGTTAGACACCGGAAACGGCTTATTCAACAATCAGGTTCGTTTTATCACCCAAATGAAAGACGGGAAAATGCTGGTGTATACCGAAGGCATGTTCAACGTATACAACGGAAACCGGTTTGAACCGCTCTCTTGTGACCTGACTTACACTCTTCCGTTGGGTATGCACAATATCTGCACAACTTATGATGGCGGAAACGGCTTGCTTTGGGCCAAAGACTTCTATCGACTCTATTTGATAGATACCCGTACCCAACGATTCTGCTACGACATTCAGACGCGTTTCAAAGCATCAGACATCCGCGAGCCGCTTAATGATTTTATCCTGGACCGAGACCGAAACGCATGGCTCATCACAGAAAGTGGCAAACTATACCGTTATGACTGGAAACAAACGGCACAACTGGTCTACCGACCGCAACCGCAAGAAGTTCAAAAGGGCATACGAGTGAAAGATGTCATGCAGGCCGGTCCTTTCCACTTTATCTTTTTGAATACGGGCAAACTACTCTGTTGGGAAGGAAAAAGCCGACGCATCGTATGGGAAGACACGACCGTAGCCGAAAAGCAGCCCTCAGAATATTTCCGTACGGCATGGCTTCAGGCAGACGAGCAACATTTGCTCATCTCCATCAGTCATAAAGAAGGCTTTGAGTATACCTATAATATATATACGCGGGAATGGAAAGAAATACTCAAAGGTACGTCTATCAATGATATCCAAAAAGATCAAAACGGAGATTTCTGGCTCGGCGGAAGTTATGCACTCATCCGTCTCTCTCCCGATTTCAAGATCATGGAAGAATGTCATAACTTTAAGCTGACAGACGGAAGGGAAATCAATGATGACATTATGTCCGTATGCATAGAACGACATCACGGACTATGGCTGGGGATGGGGAGTACGGGCGTATTGAGAGCCATTCCTGCCAACCGATATGCGGAATCTTACGCCAACACGGCAGCCACATCAGAAAAGGGACACCTGATCCGTGCACTCGAACCGTATGACGCTCAACAATTAGGGGTCGGTACATTAGACGGATTGTTTTTATTCCACACGAATACCCAAACCTATGAAAAGTTCAACACCGAGTTTTCACATGTGTTTTGTACAGACATCAAAAAAGATAACCAAGGACATTTCTGGCTGAGCACACGGCAAGGATTATATTTGTTAAAAGACCGATCGGCTGCGAGATACGACACCCGACTAATCCCGTCGCCTTCATCGGCAGTCATCCGTTTATCTCTTCCGCTTTCCGACGGACGTATTTTAGTTTGTCTTGACCTGAAAGAAGTCTATCTTTGCAATTTCAAAAACCAAGCGCCCATACACCTGAACAAAAAATATCCTATTCTAAACCGCATCCGCGCCATGAGTTTTGCAGTGGAAATCAAACCCGGACAACTCCTCATCGGCGGACAAAACGGCCTTTTCGGGTATGAAGTAGCCAAGAATAAGCTGGAACCGATAGCCTGGATCGCTCCCTGGGAGAAATACAGCACCAAATACAACTGTATCTATGCAGAAAAGGATTTCGTTTGGATAGGCACACAAAATGGACTGATACGCCATGACTTCCGCCGCAAACAAACCATACGATTCAGCACAGCCGATGGATTGCCCAACAACTGTATACAAGGTCTCGCAGCTGACCTGCATGGCAATCTATGGATCTCAACCTCCAATGGCATCGGCAAAATACACCGAAACCGCCAAGGGGAATATTCTTTTGCCAGCTTGGACGAAACAGACGGCGTGCAATATGGCGAAATGATGGAACAATCCATTGCTTTCATGCCGAACGGACATTTATATATAGGAGGCATCAATGGCATCACGGACATTATCCCTCAAATGACGGAATATAAAGGAACACACCTCATCCCGACCCTTGTAGGCCTGAACGTCATGGGACATCCCATAGACAATGAAGGTATGTTCCATGGACGACAACTTCTGCCCGAAGGCCTCTCTTATACCCATACTCTCCAACTGAAATACAATGAGAATTTCCTCGAAATGCGTTTTTCGGCTCTTGACTATGATACCCCTCAACATACACATTACCGTTATCGCCTGCAAGGTTTGGAATAGAATTGGAACCATACCGCAGAATCTACCGGTATTTGTACCGCCAGCTATACTTCGCTAAATCCCGGCAAGTATCGGCTACAAGTACAAGCAGCTATGGGCGATTCCCCGTGGGAAAAGCTATCGGAATGGGAAATCGTGGTCACGCCTCCTCTTTGGGCCACCTGGTGGGCCTATACCTTATATATATTAGTCGCATTGGCCATGACTTATGCGATCATTGAACGCTACATTGCAGGAAGACGCGCCCGCATGGTAGCCGAATAGGAGATGTTGAAACGACAAAAGGAGCAACATCTCGATGAACTCAAATTCAGATTCTTCACCAATATCAGCCATGAGTTCCGTACGCCGCTTGCCCTCATTATCACACCACTCGAATTGCTCATACGGAAAACAGAAGCACACAACTTGAAAAATGAATTGGAAAAGATCTTAGATAATGCCAAGGACTTGCTCCGGCTCGTCAATCAGTTGCTTGATTTCCGACGTTTGGAACAAAAAGGCGAACATCTGAAACTATCAGCGGTACCTATCAAGTCTTTCATAGAAGAGAATGTAGAGCATTTTGACGAGTTATCGAAAGAACACCACATCACGTTGGCATGTGAATGCCAATTTGCAAACGAAGACCTGTTCTATTTAGACGCCGAAAAGATGACGCGAGTCTTCAACAACCTACTATCGAATGCCATCAAGTTTACACCCAACGGAGGTATCATCACCGTACAAGCCGGATGGATAGAAACAGCCTCAACAAACGGGCGGCCTACAGGCATCCGTATCAGTGTATCCGACACCGGAATAGGCATTCCACCGCAAGATTTAGAACACATATTCACAAGATTCTATCAGAGCGACAATACACAATCAACCCAGTTGAACACGGGAAGCGGAATCGGCTTGCATCTGACAAAAGGATATATCGATCTGCACAAAGGTACCATCAAGGTTGAAAGTACGCCGGGTAAAGGCTCCAGCTTCATCCTGACTTTACCTTCTCATGACGAACAAGAACCTCTCGTCCGCCAATCAGAAAACACCCCGGAGAAGCACAACAATATAGAGAATGAATTTACTCAAAAAACAGACAAGACCACCATTTGGGTCACTGAAGACAATGTGCAATTCCTCCATTTCATGAAAAACTGGCTACAACAAGACTTCCATGTACTTACCGCAGCAGATGGGCAAGAAGGACTGAATATGGCCCGGGAATACGACCCGGATCTCATTATCAGTGATGTCATGATGCCTAACATGGATGGCTACGCTTTCTGTCGGGCCATCAAAACAGACATGAAATGCAGTCATATTCCGTTCATTCTGCTCACAGCAAAAAAATCCTCGGAAAGTCGGAGTGAAGCTTATGATGCCGGAGCCGACTCCTTTATTGCCAAACCGTTTGATGTCGATGTTCTCAGCAGTCGCATCCGCCAACTTTTGGAACAGCGCGAAAAGCGACGCGATTCGATCCGCCGCAAAATCGACATCGATCCGAAAGAAATCACGATCACTCCTATAGATGAAGAACTGATGCAAAAGGTCTTGTCATATATCGAAAAAAATATGAGCAACACGGAATACAACGTAAAGGCATTAAGTGCAGATATGGGAATCGAACGATCCCTGTTCTATCGCAAAATGCAGGCCATTGCCGGACAAACCCCATCCGATTTCATGCGCAGCATCCGTTTGAAACGTGCGGCACAACTATTGAAAGGCAACCGATACTCCGTACAGGAGATTTCATGGATGGTAGGATTCAACACTCCACGTTATTTTTCGTCCTATTTTAAAGAAATGTTCGGCATGACGCCATCGCAATATGCCCAACAGACAAAAGGAGAAAATGAATAAGTTTATCCTAACGCGTGCAGATAACATGAGTTTATTTCCTCCTTTTACTTTTGAATCTTGATTATTATACGTACCTTTGTCCATACAAAGGGGTGCCACCCGCTTTGGGCAGGCTGAGATCATACCCTGTGAACCTGATGCAGGTAATGCTGCCGAAGGGATTGTTCCGCAACCCGTATATTCACAGATTGTTCTTTCGCCACCCGTTTATGATAATATCAATTATAAAAGAAGAATATGCCGAAACTACATTTCATCACGCACCATACCGAGAAATATTCCTATGTCGATTCAGCACGCATGGCTCTCGAAGGAGGGTGTCGATGGATCCAATTACGTATGAAAGACGCCCCGGCAGAGGAATGGATGCGTATAGGAAAGCAAATAGGCCTTATGTGTCGACAATATGATGCAAAATTTATCCTGAATGATCATGTGGAATATGTGAAACCTTTGCAGGCTGATGGAGTACATTTAGGAAAGAATGACATGCCTGTCGATGAAGCCCGCAACATATTGGGAGCAGGATTCATTATAGGAGGAACAGCCAATACGCTTGATGATATTATATTGCATGCCAAACGCGGTGCAGACTACATCGGTTGCGGGCCGTTTCGTTTTACTACGACCAAAGAGAAATTAGCTCCCATACTCGGATTGGAAGGTTATCGAACCTTGATTAAAGAAATGAAAACGGCAGGCGTCCATCTTCCTGTGGTGGCTATCGGAGGCATCACACGAGCAGACATCCCTAATTTGATGAGTACAGGGATAGACGGCATCGCTTTAAGCGGCACAATATTGAATGCTAACAATCCGGTGCAGGAAATGCAAAGGATAATAGAGATATTAGGTATTAACGAATAAAGAAAAACAAGAATATGGAAGACAAGATCAAAATCACCTATCCAAGTTCAGAGAAAGTGTATTTGCAAGGCCGACTCCATCCCGAAATAAAAGTAGGCATGCGGAAAGTAATATTGACCCCTACCGTTACTGTTGAAAATGGAAAGCGGATAGTCAAAGACAATACGCCTGTGTACATCTATGATACCAGCGGTCCGTATAGCGACCCGAATGCGGAAATCGATTTAAGAAAAGGTCTGCCCCGACTGCGCGAATCTTGGATTCTGCAACGTGGAGACGTGGCACAACTCCGTGACCTGACTTCAGAATATGGCAGAATGAGATTGGCTGACAAGAGTTTGAATCA
>JAJPYK010000082.1:5599-7651 GCA_021205005.1 Paraprevotella sp.
CTACCCTATCGGGCAAAAGCGGGTTGTCAAGTGTCGCAAATGTACTATGCGAAACAAGGCATCATCACTCCTGAAATGGAATATGTGGCCATCAGAGAGAACATGAACTGTGCGGAATTGGGCATAGAAACGTATATCACCCCTGAATTCGTACGCGATGAAATTGCAGCAGGACGAGCAGTATTACCGGCTAACATTAATCATCCGGAAGCTGAACCGATGATCATCGGACGAAACTTCTTGGTGAAAATCAATACCAACATCGGAAACTCGGCCACAACTTCCGGAATAGAAGAAGAAGTGGATAAATGTATATGGAGTTGTAAATGGGGCGGTGATACCCTGATGGACCTCTCCACGGGGGATAACATCCACGAAACACGCGAATGGATTGTACGAAACTGTCCCGTACCCGTCGGTACTGTTCCTATGTACCAAGCCATGGAAAAGGTAAAAGGAAAAGCGGAAAAACTGACTTGGGAACTGTTTCGAGATACATTGATCGAGCAATGCGAACAGGGAGTGGATTACTTCACGATCCATTGCGGCATACGCCTGAAGAACGTACACTATGCCAATGAACGACTCTGCGGTATGGTAAGCCGGGGCGGCAGTATCATTTCACAATGGTGCGCTTACCATCAAAAAGAAAGTTTTCTTTATGAACACTTTGATGATATCTGCGACATCCTTGCACAATATGACGTAGCCGTATCGTTAGGTGACGGATTGCGCCCGGGAGCAATCTTTGATGCCAACGACCGCGCCCAATTTGCAGAACTCGACACTATGGGTGAATTGGTTCAACGCGCATGGGCCAAGAATGTACAAGCTTTCATCGAGGGGCCCGGACATGTACCCATGCAGAAAATACGCGAAAACATGGACCGCCAAATTGAGAAATGCCACGAAGCACCATTCTATACTTTGGGCCCACTTGTGACGGATGTGGCTCCGGGCTATGATCATATTACGAGTGCTATCGGAGCAGCCCAGATCGGTTGGTACGGCACGGCTATGCTGTGTTATGTGACGCCCAAGGAACACCTTGGCCTCCCCAATAAAGAGGACGTACGTGTTGGAGTTGTCACCTACAAAATTGCGGCTCATGCAGCTGACATTGCCAAAGGACATCCCGGAGCAACCCTACGTGACAATGCACTGAGCAAGGCACGCTATGAATTTCGCTGGAAAGACCAGTTTAATTTGAGTTTAGACCCGGAGCGTGCATTGGAATATTATAAGGAAGGCAATCACATGAATGGAAAGTATTGCACGATGTGCGGACCCAACTTTTGTGCCATGCGCATCAGCCAGAGCCTCAGGAACTGTGAATTCGATTCAGAAGAAGAAGCACGTCTCCACGATAAAGAATGCTAATTAGATATTTATTACAGGTCGTTTGCAAAGCGGAAACGCAGGCAAACGACCTGCCTTCTTTCTCTAAAAACATTCTCTTTAACCCGTTACGATTTTCTTTGGGGAAACAAAAGAAAAACTTCAATCCAGCGAATAAATGTCGTTTTTTTGCTAACTTTGCATATTAATAGCGACATTGTACCAATGAAACTGATATTATTGACGCCTCCAGATTTTTTTGTTGAGGAAGACAAGATACTCACCGCTCTGTTTGAAGAAGGATTGGACCTGCTCCACTTACGAAAGCCAGGCAGCGAACCGGTCTATTCAGAACGTCTGCTTTCTTTGCTTCCTGAAAACCATTATAAGCAAATTGTCGTACATGACCATTTCTATCTGAAAGAGGAATTCAATTTAAAAGGCATTCATCTAAACGGAAGAAATCCCCAACCTCCGGCCTACTACAAAGGGCATATCAGCAAATCCTTCCATCATATAGAAGATTTGAAAGCTTAAAAGAAGAACTATAATTATTCTTTCCTCAGCCCGATCTTCGACAGCATCTCTAAATCCAACTACACATCGGCTTTTGATATAAATGTCTTAAAAGAAGCCTCCTCCCACGGAATTATCGATAAAAAAGTCATGGCCTTAGGAGGAATCACCGCCGACAATATGGATGTGGTCAAAGAT
>JAJPYK010000098.1 GCA_021205005.1 Paraprevotella sp.
CGGAACTCTCTTTGAATCCCGTATTTTCCATTTACACAAAATATTTTATAGTGCCTGCACTGATGTGCATCGGCATGAGTTTACCATAGAAGTCCCCAATTGCAACGAGAGGTTGAAAACGTAAATGACTTTGTTTTCAACCTCTCGTACTCGGTTTGCCATAAGAAGATGCTCTGTTTTCGTCTCAGATCATTCTGGGCATATTGTCTTTTTCAATCCGCATGGATCCGTTGAGATCATATTTGGGCAAGTATGTCCTCAACGATCTGTTCTTTCGTCAGATGGTTGGACCGTAGGAAGTCGGCTGGATTGAAACGGTCTGCAAATTCTTTGCGGGCACCGAAGTTCAATACTTTTATGGCGCTGGTGCCGTAATAGCGGGCGATCTTTTCGCCGAATCCACCATCCAATACTCCGTCCTCCAGGGTTACTATGAGCGTATGGTCCGTTTTCAGGCGGTCCAAGACTTCCGTATCTATGCCTGTAATGTAGCGCGGATTAATCAGCGTCGCTTCGATGTGTGCCTTCTCTTTCAGCATTTGCATGACGGCTTCTCCCAGTTGGAAGAAAGAACCCAAAGCAAGAAGGGCTATTTGAGTCCCTTTTCGTACTACTTCGTAACGGTTGAGCTTACTGTAATCTGTTTCTATATTTCGTCCGGTGCTTATCACTCCATTGGCCGGCATGCGAATGGCTACCGGATGACGGTCCTGACGAATGCTCCAGTCCAGCATGGCAAAATACTCTTCTTTGCAGGTCGGCGCCAAATAGACTAAGTTGGGAATATTACTGAGGAGCGGTATGTCGAAGAAGCATAAGTGCGTGACGTCGTTCATGGTCGTCAACGACCCCCATACTACGATCAATGTAGCGGGATTGTTGTTGATGCAGAGGTCCTGAGAGATCTGGTCGTAAGCCCGTTGCACGAACGTACTGCATACGCCGAACACCGGTTAGCCTCCATTGGCTGCGATTCCTGAGGCCAAGGCTACGGCATGTTCTTCGGCGATACCGACATCTACGAATTGATGTCCGGCTGCCTTACGATGGTCCTCGGTAAAGCCAAATAGGGACGGGGTACCGGCTGTGATACCTACCACACGACGGTCTTCTTTCATCTTTTGCAAGAGGAAATCAGCCGTCAGTGTGCCGTAATCAGCATCCTCGTTCTTATGTTTAGGTTCGCCGGTTTCGAGGAAGAAAGGTGCACAATAATGCCATATTTCCTTATGTTCTTCGGCCTGTTTATATCCTTTACCCTTGAGCGTATTGATGTGTACGACGATGGGATGATTCGTGTCCTTTACTTTTCGGAAAGCTTGTATGAGTGATGCGATATCATTTCCTTTATCCACGTAAATATAGTCCAGACCGAATGCCTTGAACAGGTTGCACTCACATTGTCCTTGGCTTTCGCGTAACTCTTGTAAGTTGCGGTACAATCCGCCGTGGTTCTCGGCAATAGACATTTGATTGTCATTGACCACGATGATGAAGTTGGTGCCCAATTCCGCGGCATAATCTAATCCTTCGAGTGCTTCTCCACCGCTCAGCGAGCCGTCTCCGATAACGGCGATGACATTACCTTTTTCTCCTTTCAGGTCTCTTCCTTTAGCCAGCCCTCCGGCCAGGCTGACAGCAGTGGAGGTATGTCCGATGATGAAAAAGTCATGTTCGCTCTCCGAGGGTTCTGAATATCCTGAGATCTCATCATACTTGTCCGGGTTGAGGTAAGCCTCTTTTCGGCCGGTCAGCATCTTGTGCGGATAGCTTTGATGGGACACGTCGAACTCGATTTTGTCCTGTGGAGAGTTGAACACGTAATGCAGGGCAATGGTGGCTTCGACCATACCCAAGTTCGGGCCGCAATGTCCGCCGTGATCGCTAAGGCGATGGAGCAATGCTGTGCGCATTTCGCCGCTCAATACGTTGAGTTCTTCCAACGACAGTTTTTTCGCGTCTGCCGGTGAGTTGATGTTTTCTAGTACCATAATTGTTATTTGTTAGCCTTGTTACGAATAGATACGCAAAGTTACATACTTTTCTCTGTTTTCCAGCTATCTTTATTACTGGTGTTCTTACCTCTTTTACGGGCTTACCTATCATATTAAATGTTTTTGCATAAAAAGGACGATAATATTGCGAAAAAACATAAATATGAAGAATTTAAATTATTTGTGGACGGTACTTTTTACCTCATTGGGGCTTGGAGCGGGATTTCCTTCATGTCGCGATGATGATGACAGCAACGTTCTGCCTAAGGATATATTAGATACGTGGATTCTCGATATTAGTCGCGCTACGTTTAGATCCAACGGCAAAAACGTTTGGGAAGAAGACGGGAAGACGATGTCTTTCTCCTTTATCTATGACGGAGCGATACCAGCCTTGATGCTTTCGGCGGATGGCGAGGCTATGCTTTGGACAATCATTTCTTTGGATGAATTCACTATGGTGATTGAAGACGACTGATGCCGCCTCTCTCTCCATGGATTCCAGAAATAAGAAGATGTCAAAATGAACGTGATTGTTTTAAGGGTTTGAGTCTAAAAGAGCCATATCATTCTCAAAACAGAGATGGATATGGCTCTTTTTATTATCAGTAAGAATAGTCAAGTCTCAAAATGGGAAATTCTTTCCACTTCGATGTGAGTGTTTGGACATCCCCTCGTTTTCAGGATGACGAGAGACGACTATGCGTCGATATTCGCATAAGTCGCGTTTTGTTCGATGAACTCGCGACGCGGGCCTACGTCCTCTCCCATAAGCATGGAGAACACGTAATCGGCACCTGCCGCGTCTTCGATCGTTACCTGTTTGAGCAGGCGTGTCTCAGGGTTCATGGTCGTTTCCCAAAGCTGTTCGGGATTCATTTCTCCCAAACCTTTATACCGTTGGGTGGTCATGCCTTGTTCCGAGCCTCCGTTATATTGTTGCATGAAACGCAAACGATCCGTTTCCGTATAGCAGTATTCTTCCACTTTTCCTTTTTTGCAGCGGTAGAGCGGAGGAGTCGCAATATATAAATGCCCCTTCTGTATCAGTTCCGGCATGTAGCGATAGAACAGTGTCATCAGCAAAGTATCAATGTGAGAGCCGTCGACATCGGCATCGGTCATGATGATGACCTTATAGTAACGCAGTTTCTCGTAGTTGGCTTCCTTACTGTCCTCGCCTACGCCGAACCTTACGCCCAAGGCCTGTATGATGTTGTTTACCTCTTCGTGTTCGAAAGCCTTGTGCCACATGACCCGTTCCACATTAAAGATCTTACCGCGAATAGGCAGTATGGCCTGATATTGGCGGCGACGGCCTTGTTTGGCGGAACCGCCTGCGGAGTCTCCCTCGACGATAAACAATTCGCAGTTAGCGGCATCCTTATCCGAACAGTCTGCCAGTTTGCCCGGCATACCGCCTCCTGACATCGGACTTTTACGTTGTACACTTTCGCGGGCTTTTCGGGCGGCGACACGGGCTGTAGCGGCCAAAATCACTTTGTCTACGATGAGTTTGGCCTCTTTGGGATGTTCTTCCCAATAATAGCTCAAGGCTTCGCCTACGGCCTGCTGTACGGCGCCGGCAACTTCGCTGTTACCCAACTTGGTTTTTGTTTGTCCTTCGAATTGAGGTTCGGCCACTTTTATGGAGATCACCGCGGTAAGTCCTTCGCGGAAGTCCTCGCCGGAGATTTCTACTTTGTTTTTCTCCAGTTTCTCCAAATCTTTGGCGTATTCGTCCTCCGCATATTTCTTCAGCGTTCGGGTCAGAGCCGTGCGGAAACCGGCCAGATGCGTACCGCCTTCAATGGTGTTGATGTTGTTTACATAAGAATGGATATTCTCCGTATAACCCGTATTGTACATGATCGCCACTTCAATCGGAACACCTTGCTTTTCCGTATTCAGGTAGATTACGTCGTTGAACAGATGAATACGGCTGGAGTCGATGTAACGGACGAACTCTTTCAATCCGTCCTTGCTATGGAAGGTCTCGCTGCGAGGCTTTCCGTTTTCGTCCTTTTCGCGCATATCCGTCAGGACAATGGTGATGCCTGCGTTCAGGAAAGCCAATTCACGCATACGGTTGGCCAGGATCTCATACTTGTAAGTTGTGGTGATGAAGATACTGCCATCCGGCCAGAATTGCTGCCGGGTGCCTCTGAGAGTGGTTTCTCCCACGACCTTGACCGGGTAAAGAGGTTTTCCGCATTCGTACTCCTGTTGGTAGATTTTGCCGTTACGGAATACTTGCGAAAGCATGTGAGTAGAGAGCGCATTTACGCAAGAGACGCCGACACCGTGTAATCCTCCGGATACCTTATAAGACCACTTATCGAATTTACCTCCGGCATGAAGTACGGTCATTACGACTTCAAGCGCCGATTTATGTTCTTTTTCGTGCATGTCCACGGGGATACCGCGTCCGTTATCTTGTACGGTGATGGAGTTGTCTTCGTTGATCGTGACCTCAATATGGGTACAATAGCCGGCGAGCGCTTCATCAATGGAGTTGTCTACGGTTTCATATACCAGATGATGCAATCCTTTCTCGCTGATGTCGCCGATATACATGGCCGGGCGTTTGCGTACAGCCTCCAGTCCTTCAAGAACTTGAATACTGCTGGCCGAATAATTGGTGCCTTTTATTTCTTCTTCTGACATGGTTGTTGTTTGTTCCTATTTAACGCACAAATATACGAAAAAATGCCGGAAAGCGGAAGGATAAAAGAGCTAAAAGAAAGGGGAATATATGAAAAGAGCCGAACCCTAAGGTTCGGCTCTTTATCTTATGGTCTTAAGTGTATGCTTATAGATCTAAAAAGTAACTTGTGTATGGTTACGCCAGTTTATTGATATATACGGCCAACTTAGACTTCAAGTTAGAAGCTTTGTTCTTGTGAATGATATTCACTTTAGCCAACTTATCCAACATCTTTTGAACGCTGGGATATAATGCGGTCGCTTCTGCCTTGTCTGTGGTGGCACGGAGCTTACGAACGGCATTACGAATGGTCTTCGCGTAGTATCTGTTGTGGAGTCTTCGTTTCTCCTCTTGGCGTATTCTTTTTACGGATGATTTGTGATTTGCCATTTTATTTTTTTTTAATTCGTTTAACTTGGTAGTCCCTAGGAGAGTCGAACTCCTCTTTAGAGAATGAAAATCTCTCGTCCTAACCGATAGACGAAGGGACCGTTGGGCCTTGAAGGCTTTTGATTGCTGTCTGAGAATCTGATTTCTTTAAAGCTTAGAATGTGCTGTTCTCAATTGCGATGCAAAGGTAGGTGTTTTCTGTGAATTGACAAAGCTGAGAAAGGACAAAAAAATCAAAAAAGGTTGTTTTTTTGCGTTTTTTTCTTGTTTATCGGGCATTTTACCTAATTTTAGATCGCTAAAATAGGGGACTATGCAAGAAAAAACGCAGGGGGTGGTATTGCGTGCACTGAAGTACAATGACAACGCTCAGATCGTGGACATTTATACGGCTACGAGAGGAACGGTCTCTTTCATGGTCAAATTCCCGCGTTCGCGCAAGTCGGCGATGAAGAGTGTGCTTTTTCGTCCGCTTTCCATTTTGGAGATCGACTTTGAATATCGTCCGAAGTCCAATCTTCAGCGAATCGGCGACGTGCGTTTCGGCTATACTTATCAGTCTTTGCCTTACGAACCTTATAAGGCTTCCATGGCCTTGTTCCTGGCGGAGTTTCTGTGCCGTGTGTTGAAACATGAGGCGGAGAACGGTCCTCTTTTTGCTTATATCCTTTATTCCTTGCAGTGGCTGGATGCCAGTGAACGGTCGTTTTCCAACTTTCATTTGGTGTTTATCACCCGGTTGACCCGTTTTTTTGGTTTCTACCCCAACGTAGAGACGTGGCATGAAGGGGACTATTTCGATATGCTCAACGCCTGTTTCGTCCCGGTTCCTCCATTCCATCAGGCTTATTTGCGTCCTCGTGAGGCGGCGACCATACCTTTATTTATGAGAATGAACTATGACTCCATGCGTTTTTTTGCCATGAACCGTCAGGAACGCGAACGCTATATCGAGGTTTTGAACGCATATTACCGTCTTCATGTGCCGGATTTTCCCGAGTTGAAATCACTGGACGTATTGAAGGAAGTTTTCTCCTGATTTCGTGTTTTTTTGCTAACTTTGCCTTGTATGCAGACATTTATTCTTATTACCATAGTCGTAATTGCCACGATTCATCTGATGATGGCCACCGTTTTATCCTTATATTCCCGTTATAAAGTGCAATATCTGTCTTTGGCTTGGATTATGGGGATCTTCGGTGCCATGTGTTGTATTGCGATACCGTTTGTTCCTCTGCTCCGTTTTGACCGCATCGGCTTGCTCCATCCTTTCATGTTGCTGGCGTTGGTCGTGACGTCGTTTCTTCAGGGTATTTATCCTTTGAGTATTCCCATGCCGGGATATTTGCAGTGGTGGCGGATGTGGAAGTATGCATCTCCGGCCATACTCCTTATTATATTATATGTCGTAAGCTTGCTGCTGGGCAGCCGACCGGCGATCATCCGTTCTTATGCCGAACTGGCCGATTGTTGGTGGGGCATCGATATGCTGTTCCGTTTGGCGGGTTTCGGTTTGTCCATCTATTACGTGGTGAACATGCTCCGTTTGCCTCATTTGCTGACCAAGGGAGCCGAGATTCCGCGTTATTTAAAAGGTTATACGACGGTTATGGGATTGAATCTCGTGTTTTATGTGGTCGTGACGGCTGTGTTCAATGTCACTTTGCTGATGGTTTATTTCTATTTGTTCTGCGTACTCAATATGTATTTGTTCTATCGGACGTTGGAAACCATGGCCATTCATCTGCCCAAGCCCGAGATCGTGAAAGTCGATGAGGCGCCGACGGAGGTAGTGATTGTGGAGGCTGAGCGGGAAGACTTCAACGAAGCCAATCGACGTCGGTTCGAACGGGTGGAATATTTTATGCAGCACGGCTGCGAATGGCAGGACAATACCTTCGGCCGCGACCGTTTGTGCGAGGCAACGGGTATCAATCGACACTTGTTGTTGCAGTGCCTGCGCAGCCAGGGGTTCAATAATTGTCACGATTATGTTAATTCTTACCGCATCAGCGCCTTGAAGCGAGGGGTGGCGGACGGAACCATTTCCACGGTGAACGATTGTGTGGTGGTCGGTTTCGGCTCGGCCAAAACGGCCCGTACCTGTTTCGAGCGTATGGAAGGAGAGAAACTTGATGAGTTCCTGAAAAGGCGAGGCGGACGATAATGTCTGTCGCGTCGTTGGTTTGTGCCGACTTTGTCTGGCGAAAACGGCCGCCGCATGTCCTTGATATGAAAAGGTATGCGGCGGCCGTTTGTAGTATGACCGAAGGCGGTCGGTTATTTGTCCGAGAACAAATCCCATTTATTTTGAATGCGGTCGAATGAGCCGCTATGCTCATCGTCTATGATCGGGAATTTGTCTTGAGAGGATGCACTGAGCAAATGTTGATACTGTTTCTTTGAGTGTGTCTGATTGAAGGCACAAAAAAGGGACCTGACC
>JAJPYK010000131.1:0-2807 GCA_021205005.1 Paraprevotella sp.
GTATATTGATCATAGAAGACGAAAAGCGGGTGGCTGACTTACTTAAGGCGGGCCTTGACGAAAACGGATACCAGACTATGGTGGCTTATGACGGCGAAATGGGACTCAGGCTCTTCAAGTCTAATATGTTTCATTTGGTGATATCCGATATTATTTTACCCAAGCTCGACGGTTTTGGGCTCTGCAAGAAAATAAGGAAAATCAACGGCAATATTCCCATCCTGATGCTTACTGCATTGGGTTCTACCGATGATAAACTTGACGGCTTCGATGCCGGTGCGGACGATTATATGGTGAAACCGTTCGATTTCAGAGAGCTTTTGGCCCGTGTGAAGGCCTTGTTGAAAAGAGACGCGAAGAAAACGGCGGCGCAACAGGACTGTGTGAAGTATTACGACCTGTGTATCAACATCAACCGCAAAGAGGTGAAGCGTACGGATGTCCTGATCAAGTTGTCGCCCAAGGAATATAAATTGTTGCTGTATATGGTAGAAAATGCCGATCGGGTCATCAGCCGTATGGAATTTGCGGAGAAGGTCTGGAATACGCACTTTGATACCGGAACTAATTTCATTGATGTCTACATTAATTATCTCCGTAAGAAGATCGATAAGGATTTCGATGTGAAGTTGATTCACACCAAACCCGGTCTGGGGTTTATTCTCACTTGTAAGCCATGAAGATACGTACTGCATTAACGATCAAGAACACTTGCGTGACAGCCACGGTGTTCATTCTGAGTCTCGTGTTTATTTATATTGTAAGCGAGCATACGCGGAGCAGTTCGTTTTTTTATGATCTTCGAAGCGAGGCCATAACGAAGGCGCATTTGTTTCTGGCCAACAAAGTCGATTCGAAAACAATGCAGTCCATCTATCTCAATAACAAGAAGTTCATCAACGAAGTCGAGGTGGCTGTGTATACTACGGATTTCAGGATGCTTTATCACGATGCCATCAACAATGACATTGTGAAGGAGGATCGACAAATGGTCCGTGATATCCTGAATAAAAAAGAGATAGAATTTTATGTGGGGCCTTATCAGGCGGTCGGCATATTGTATAAGTATAAAGGAAAGCAGTATATCGTAACCGCGGCGGCGTATGACGGTTACGGTTACGATAATCTGGCGGGATTGGAAAAGACCCTGGCCATTATTTTCGTCATCGGTCTTACCCTTCTGTTCATAGCGGGATATATCCTGGCCAAGATGGCTTTGCAACCGATACGGGACATTGTGAGAGAAGCCGAGAATATCACGGCCTCCAATATCGACCGAGAACTCCCGGTAAAAAATAAGATAGACGAGATCGGCGAGCTTTGCATTGCCTTCAACGGGCTGTTGAAAAGGTTGCAAATCTCGTTCGATTCGCAGAAAAGGTTCATGAGTAATGTGTCGCATGAATTGCGGACACCTTTATCAGCCCTGATTGCAGAGCTTGATTTGTCTTTGCAGAAAGAACGTACGCCGGGGCAATACCGAAAGGCCATTATCAATGTGTTGCAGGATGCCCATCGGATGACCATGTTGATAGACGGACTGCTCAACCTGGCGAAGGCCGATTACCAGAAAGGGCAGATCAAGATGCAGGAGATCCGGCTCGACGAACTTTTGCTCGATACGAGAGCATTCATCTTGCGGGCGCATCCGGATTATCACATCGAGATTCTTTTCGAACAGGACAGCTCCGACGACTACCTATTGGTGACGGTGCTGGGCAACCAATATTTGCTGAACATCGCGTTTTCCAATCTGATAGAGAACAATTGCAAATATTCCTCCGACAAGTCGTCCTACATACAGATCTCGTTTTGGAATGAGTTCTCGGTCATACGCCTGTCCGACTCGGGACTAGGACTTTCCGACACGGATAAAGAGCATCTTTTCACCTTATTTTATAGAGGGGCGAACGACAGCAAGATAGAAGGGCACGGCATCGGCATGGCCTTGGCGCAGAAGATCATACACCTGCACCAAGGGCATATTACGGTAAATTCGGAATATGGACACGGAACTACCTTTATTGTGGAACTCCGGCATGTTTAGAAGTCTTCTTACGATGCCGATTCGAGTTTATTCCATCCGGCTCCCGACACGCCCTCTTGGGTTCGGAGTCTGGATACGATAAGGTCCAGCAATGCTTTGCGATCTCCAATGGTTTGCATGTCGCAGTTTACAATGATATGTACGCCTTGGTTTTTATAGAAGAGAGAATTGACCTTCACGTCGCGGTCGAAAATCAATGTATTCATGATCATTTGCTGGATCTTGGCCGCGATGTCCGGTTTGCATTCCGCATGTATGGTATAATAGTATATGCCTACCGTTTTCTTTTCTATCAACAGGCACAACGGCCTCAGCAGACAATGTGTGGCCAATACGCCGATGACCACGACGAAAGCTTCGGAAAACATTCCTACTCCCGACAATGTTCCGCAAGCGGCCGAACACCAGATGGTGGCAGCAGTGTTGATTCCCCGTACGCTAAATCCGTCTTTGAGGATGATACCTCCGCCGAGAAAACCGATGCCCGAAACGATTTGAGCCGCTACGCGGGACGGGTCTCCGCTGGTCGATACCATAGAGTAAGAAAGCACCGTGAATGCGGCGGCGCCGATAGAAACCAAGACATTCGTGCGCAGGCCTGCATTGTGTTGCCTGTATTGACGTTCCAATCCGATGGCCATTCCTAATAAGAAGGCGCATCCTATTCTTAATAAGAACTCGTTAAATACCATGGCTATTTTTTTGCAAAGATACATCTTATATGTATATCCTGCGATTAGAATTTCATTAAACATACATT
>JAJPYK010000131.1:2817-3218 GCA_021205005.1 Paraprevotella sp.
GTTTAATAGGATTCTAAAGGGAAAGGTCATAAAACTTGATTACTTTTGCTATCTGAAATGAAACGAGGTGGAATGATAAACGTCATTATAGATGTGGAGGAAGAAACTGTTTAAAGCACAATTGGCATTCAATGCCGAAAAGATCTGCTATGTCGCCAAACAGCCTTCGGAAGCTGTGTACAAGTATTTTGAGACCTCTTCTATCGGACTGGGAGAGGAAGAGGTGCGGAAAAGGCAGGCATTATATGGAGAGAACAAGATTGTGCACGAGAAGAAGAAGAGGTCGGTCATTATGTTGGCTAACGCCTTCATCAACCCCTTTGTGGGCATACTGACCATGTTGGTGGTGGTAACGCTCATTCTTGATGTTTGTTTTGCACAGCCCGGAGACGAGAACCTGC
>JAJPYK010000131.1:3228-7457 GCA_021205005.1 Paraprevotella sp.
ACTTCTACGATGATTGTGATTGCCATGATCGTCTTGAGCGCCATTATGCGTTTCGTTCAGGAATGGAGAGCCACCAAATCGAGCGAAGCTTTGCAAAGAATGGTGACGAACACGTGTTATGTAAGGCGTTGGGGCGATCCGTACGGGGAGATCGGCATAGAAGAGCTGGTGCCGGGAGATATTGTGATACTGGCTGCCGGAGACATGATTCCGGCAGACGTCAGATTGATAGAGGCGAAAGATTTGTTCATCTGTCAGTCGACGCTTACGGGAGAGTCCGATACTGTGGAAAAAACCGCGCCTCCCGTTACTTCCGCATTGGACGGCAAGAGCGTGGTCGAGCTGGGGAATATCTGTTATATGGGCTCGAACGTGGTTAGCGGGTCGGCTAAAGGCATTGTCATCGGAACCGGGAACAATACTTATTTAGGAACCATTGCCAAGAGTATATCCGGTCATCGCGCCACTACGGCATTCGATAAGGGTATCACGAAAATCAGTCTGCTGTTGATCCGATTCATGATCGTGATGGTGCCTTTCGTATTTCTCATCAACGGCATCACCAAAGGTGACTGGATCAATGCCTTCGTATTCGCCATCTCTGTGGCCGTGGGGCTTACGCCCGAAATGTTGCCTATGATCGTAACAGCCAATCTGGCCAAGGGGGCATTGGCGATGTCGAAGAAGAAGACCATCGTAAAAGATCTCAGCGCGATACAGAATTTCGGGGCAATGACGGTACTGTGTACGGACAAGACCGGTACGCTGACGCAAGACAATATCATTCTGGAAAAGCATATCAATATCGACGGGACCAACGATGCCGACAACCGGATATTGAAGTGTGCCTACTTCAACAGTTACTTCCAGACCGGACTGAAAAATCTCATGGACAGGGCTATCTTATCGCATGTGAAAGAACTGGGAATGGCGTCGTTGAATGACGAATATGAGAAAGTGGACGAAATCCCGTTCGATTTCATGCGCAGACGCATGTCGGTCGTTGTGGAAAACAAACGGGGGCGGAAACAGATCATCACCAAAGGAGCCGTAGAGGAGGTCATAGAGGTATGTGCGTATGCCGAAGTCGAAGGAAAGGTGCATGAGTTTACCGACAAGCTCCGTCAGAAAGCCATGTCATTGGTCTACGAATTGAACAATAAAGGCATGAGGGTATTGGCCCTGGCCTATAAGACCTTTCTGAACAAGGAGAACGACTTTTCCGTGGCGGATGAACAGGAGATGGTCCTGATCGGTTATCTGGCTTTTTTCGATCCGCCTAAAGAGTCCGCTTCGCAGGCCATACGCCGGTTGCACGAGCACGGGGTGGAGGTGAAAGTGTTGTCGGGCGATAATGAGGCCGTGGTGACGACCATATCGAGACAAGTGGGAGTAGACGTGTCGAACAGTCTCTCCGGACCGCATTTCGAGATGCTTTCGAAAGAAGACAAACTCGCAGCAGTGGAACGCTGCAACATCTTTTCCAAACTCACTCCGTTGCAAAAGGTAGAGATTATAGGCCTGTTGCAGAGGAAGCGTCATACGGTGGGATTCTTGGGCGACGGTATCAACGACGCCGCAGCCTTGCGACAGTCCGACATCGGGATCTCCGTGGATTCTGCGGTGGATATAGCCAAAGAGAGCGCCGACATCATCTTATTGGAAAAGGACCTGATGGTTTTGGAAGACGGTGTACTCGAAGGGAGAAAGACGTTCGGAAACCTCATCAAATATGTGAAAATGACGGCCAGCTCGAACTTCGGCAATATGTTCAGCGTATTGGTGGCCAGCGCATTTCTTCCCTTCTTGCCGATGCTGCCCATTCATATTCTGGTACAGAACCTGTTGTATGATGTATCCCAAATGACGATACCTTTCGACAGGATGGATAAAGAGTACGTGAAAACCCCTCATTCGTGGGACTCTTTCGATTTAGGACGGTTCATGGTTTGCATCGGTCCGATCAGTTCCATTTTTGACATCGCGACATACGCCGTGTTATGGTGGGTATTGGACTACAATTGTCCGTCTCTGGCACCGCTGTTCCAGTCCGGATGGTTTGTGGAGGGGCTGCTGTCGCAGACCTTGATTGTACACATGATACGTACGCGCAAGATACCTTTCGTGCAAAGTACGGCTTCTTGGCCTGTCACGGTGATGACCGTCGTGATCGTCATCATCGGGCTGTGTCTTCCTTTTACGCCATTGGGCCGTTCGATCGGACTGTGTTCATTACCGTGGTCGTATTTCCCGTGGCTGATCGGTATCTTGCTGGCCTATTGCATCTTGATACAGAGCGTGAAGCAATGGTATATCTGCACATTTAAAAGATGGTTGTAGGGTTGTTTGCCCTGCAGCCGGAGGGGGCATTTTATTTGCCTCCTTCCGTGCCGACCATCTTGTAGAGTTTGTCGTTCGGGCGGATTTTCTCCGGTACTTTAAACGATACGCGCATGCCTTTCTGTACGCGGTCCACCGGTTTCAGGTCGTAGCGCACTTCTTCCAAGGTCAGGAACAAGGCGCCCGTTGTGGGACCGGTGATGAGCAGCTTGTCGCCCACGGACATGTCGGCGGCCTCGATCTGAAACTCGCCTACGCCGAGTTGGGAAAAGTATTTGATGGCTTTGCCCACATAGACCTTCTTTTCCGTAGCGGCCGAACCGTAGTTTTTCGTCCATTCGCCCAACGTCTGCCCTTGGTAGTAACCGTCCCAGAAGCCGCGGTTGAACACGCGCGCCAGCCGTTCGTCCCATCCGTCTTTTTTCTCCTCGGTGAGGGTGCCGTTGATGACGCTTTGTATGGCTTCCCGATAGCATTCCACCACCGTGCGTACGTACTCCGGACCGCGTGCCCTTCCTTCGATCTTGAACACCCGGACGCCGGCGGCCATCATCCGGTCGATGAAACGGACGGTTTTCAGGTCTTTCGGACTCATGATGTATTTGTTGTCGATTTCCAGTTCCATTCCGGTCTCGCGGTCTTTTACGAGATAGCCCCTCCGGCACATCTGCATGCACTCTCCGCGGTTGGCCGACCGTCCCGCATTGTCGAGACTCAAATAGCATTTGCCGCTTACGGCCATGCAGAGCGCGCCGTGGCAGAACATCTCGATGCGGACAGGTTGTCCGTTCGGTCCGCAGATATGTTCCTCTTCGATCCGGCGGTGGATGGCCGTGACCTGATCCATGTTCAGTTCGCGTGCCAGTACGACGACGTCGGCAAACTGAGCATAAAATTTCAAGGCTTCGGCGTTGCTGATGTTCAGTTGGGTGGAGAGATGCACTTCCTGTCCCACCCGGCGGCTGTACATCATGACGGCCACGTCCGAGGCGATGACGGCCGAGATGCCGGCTGCACGGGCCGCGTCGATGATGGTGCGCATCAGCTGGAGATCCTCGTCGTAGATGATGGTGTTGACGGTCAGATAACTTTTGATGCCGTGCGAAGCGCAGGTCTGTGCGATCTCTTTCAGATCGTCGATGGTGAACGTGTGGGCCGAGTGCGCCCGCATGTTCAGATTTTCGATACCGAAATAAATGGAGTCGGCACCGGCCTGGATGGCCGCAGCCAGAGATTCGCGCGAACCCACCGGTGCCATGATTTCAAATTCGTCTCTCGTCATGGTTGGAATTTTGGGGGCAAAGATACGTCAAAGAAACGAGAGGAAAGGTAAAAAATACGGTATTCTTTTCCCCTCTTCCTCCGTCTCGTACTATTTCCGTTTATTGCGCTTTTCCGTTTAAAAATCGGACTTCTTCGTTCGGTCTCCTTGCGGAAATGCGTATATTTGTGCAAACAATCCGATAACATCATGGAAGATACGAATCCGGAAGAATTATCCAAGCTGCGGAAAGGCGTCGTAGGCGTGCAGTTCCTTTTCGTGGCTTTCGGCGCCACTGTGCTGGTGCCTTTGTTAGTGGGGTTAGACCCCTCAACCGCCTTGTTTACGGCAGGCATCGGAACGCTCCTGTTCCATCTGGTCACGAGGGGGCGGGTCCCGGTATTCTTGGGAAGCCGTTTCGCCTTTATCGCCCCTATCATGAAGGCTACCGAGCTTTATGGCCTGCCAGGCACCTTGTCGGGTCTGACGGGGGTAGTCTTGGTCTTTTTCCTGGTGAGTGCTTTGGTCAGATGGCGGGGGGTGAAACTGATTCCGCGTCTTTTTCCGCCGATTGTCGTGGGGGCCATCATCATCCTGATCGGTATTTCCCTGTCGGGCAGTGTGTGAG